>NZ_JBFULI010000011.1:0-118328 GCF_056400405.1 Pseudomonas sp. P5_B3
CTCCTATCTCTTGCCCGAAGATCCGGCAACCATGGACTGGTCGAGTCCAGACGGCCTTGTGTATACGCGAAATCAAGGCCATAACCAGGTTTGTCTGGAGAAGAAACTCGCAGCCCTCGAGGGTTGTGAAGATGCAGTGGTATTCGCTACCGGTGTCGCCGCGTTGCATTCGGTGTTTTTTTCTTTCTTGAAAAGTGGCGACCACGTCATCGTCAGCGACATCACCTACCAAGCCGTTTGGCGACTCTTCGCAGAACTCCTGCCCGAACGTTACGGGATCGAAGCGACGTTTGTAGACGTCGGTGATCTGGAATCGGTCCGTCAAGCCATCCGACCCAACACTAAACTGATCCATACCGAAACGATCGCCAACCCGACTACCAAAATCGCAGATATTGCAGCGCTGGCTGAGATTGCCCATGCGCACGGCGCATTGATCTCAGTAGATGCAACGTTCACCCCACCTCCATTCTTTCGTGCGAGTGAGCACGGTGTCGACTTCGTCGTTCACTCATTGACCAAGTACATCAATGGCCATGGCGATGCCATGGGCGGCGTTGTGATCGGCTCCAATCAGCTGATCAACAAGATCAAAAATGATGCGTTGGTTGATCTTGGTGCGACGATTTCTCCCTTCAATGCGTGGATGATCATGCGCGGTTCCGTCACGCTGCCCCTGCGTCTGAAGCAACTGTTGAACACAGCTGAAAAACTGGCTCAGTTTCTTGATGCCGATGATCGTATTGCTTACGTCTACTACCCTGGATTGCCTTCACACCCGCAGCATGAGTTGGCGCGCCGGCAATTTGCAGGCAAGGGATATGGGGCGGTGATGGCCTTCGCGGTGAAGGGCGACCCTGATACGCAGAACCGGTTTGTTTCGAATCTGCGCATCATCACTTCGGCCGTTTCATTAGGGCATGACGAATCGCTGATTGTGCATGTGGGCGCAGAAGGTCGGGGTGGCTTTGACAAGTATCCCGAAGAGTTCCGTAAATACGGTCATTTGCGTTTTTCAGTCGGGCTGGAAGATCCGGAAGACTTGATCAAGGATATTACGTTCGCGCTGGATGCAACATTCAGGTGATTTAAATACAGGCGTCACGCAACCAGGGTTTGGTCAACCCGTCTTTACCCCCGTGCTTGCGGGGGTCTTTTTAAGCAAGTTAACAGGTTAGCCCTATTAAAGGCCAATCGTCTGTTCGCTTGCGTTTTGGGAGAGGCTTGTGGCTTGGGTAAGTTTGATCATTGCGGGAATACTTGAAGTTATCTGGGCGTTTTCGATGAAACAGTCGGAGGGTTTTACGCGATTAGTACCGACGGTTATTACATTTATTACAGTGATAGCCAGTTTTGCGCTGCTCTCGTTCTCTATGAAAAGCTTGCCGCTGGGCACGGCRTACACTATCTGGACCGGTATTGGCGCGGTGGGAGCATTCGCAGCGGGTATGTTTTTCCTGGATGAACCTGCCAGTCTGCTGCGCGTTGTGGCCGCCACTTTGATTGTCAGTGGTTTGTTGATGATGAAGTTGGTGTCTGCTTGAGCGGCGAGCATTTTGCTCGTGATATCGATCAATTTGCCATATTCGTTAAGTCGCGGCACTCAGGTAGTGTTTAAGGCGAGGCGATGGCTTCAGCCAATAACAATGAAAGTAACGTTTCAACGCTATCAGATGTTTACTGCCCTTAAATCCAACTACAAAATCTAGGGATGTACTTATGATTTCGCTAAGAAAACTGTATTTGATAATGCTCTTTGCGTTGTGCACGAACGCAGTGTCGGYCAAGGAATACACCACGTTGCGTTTTGGCGTGGACGCTAACTACGCGCCGTTTGAGTCCAAGGCGGCTGATGGCAGCCTCAAAGGATTTGATATTGATTTGGGCAACGCGATTTGTGCGAAGCTGCAAGCCAAATGCATATGGGTTGAAAGCGATTTTGATGGCCTGATACCAGGCCTCAAAGCCGGCAAGTTTGACGGCATTCTCTCATCCATGACCGTGACCCCCGCGCGCGAAAAAGCCATCGACTTTTCAAATGAGCTGTTTTCCGGATTCACCTCCTATGTGTTCAAGAAAGGTTCGGGCCTGAGCGAAAATGCGGCATCACTCAAAGGCAAAACGGTCGGTTACTTTCAGGGCAGCATCCAGGAAGCCTACGCAAAAGCCGTTCTGGACAAAGCCGGCGTAAAAACTCAGTCCTATCAGAACCAGGATCAGGTGTATTACGACCTTGTAGCGGGACGGCTGGATGCATCCCTCCAGGACAMGTTGCAAGCTCAGTTGGGTTTTATCAGCTCGCCGCAGGGCGCTGATTACGAAATCAGCCGGTCCGTTGAGAGCCCCTATCTTCCCTCCAAAACAG
The DNA here is from genome assembly GCF_056400405.1 of Pseudomonas sp. P5_B3. Lineage (NCBI taxonomy): Bacteria > Pseudomonadati > Pseudomonadota > Gammaproteobacteria > Pseudomonadales > Pseudomonadaceae > Pseudomonas > Pseudomonas sp. P5_B3. The sequence continues at coordinate 2,366 of NZ_JBFULI010000011.1, forward strand.
CCATCGGCATCGCCAAAGACAATGCAGAGCTCAAGGCGGTGCTGGATAAAACGATCCGGGCCTTACACGAAGATGGCACCTATGATTCGATCCAGAAGCAACATTTCGGCGATCTGAATCTTTACAGCGGCAAATAACCACCCGGCGCTCGTCCGCAGGATGGGCGCTTATCGCTATAGGTTGTTGATCATGTTCGAAACACTATTAGGCGCGCTGGGATTCTCTGCATTCAGCCTGAAAGGGTTCGGTCCTTTACTGCTCGAAGGCGCCTGGATGACCGTCAAGCTGTCCCTGTCTTCCCTTGCGCTCAGCGTACTGCTGGGGCTGATCGGGGCCAGCGCCAAACTTTCCAGCCTCAAGCTGCTGCGTTTGCCAGCGCAGCTCTACACCACACTGATTCGGGGGGTGCCGGATCTTGTACTGATGTTATTGATTTTCTACAGCCTGCAAACCTGGCTGACGGTCCTCACAGTCGCTCTGGGTTGGGAGTACATCGAGATCAACCCCTTTGTCGCCGGGATTATCACCCTTGGATTCATCTACGGCGCTTATTTCACCGAAACGTTCCGTGGCGCAATGCTGGCAGTGCCCCGTGGTCAGGTCGAAGCCGCTACTGCTTATGGGTTAAGTCGTACTCAGCGTTTTCGCTTCGTGATGTTCCCGCAAATGATGCGGTTCGCTTTGCCGGGGCTTGGCAACAACTGGATGGTGATTCTAAAAGCCACCGCGCTGGTGTCGATCATCGGTCTGGCTGACTTGGTGAAAGCCGCCCAGGATGCGGGGAAAAGCACCTACCAATTATTCTTCTTTCTGGTGCTGGCTGCATTGACGTACCTCGTCATCACCAGCCTTTCAAATCTTGTCCTGCGCTTACTTGAGCGGCGCTACGCGGTGGGTTCACGGGAGGCGGTGCGATGATCGAGCTTTTGCAGGAGTATTGGAGGCCTTTCTTCTTCAGCGATGGTCAGCAGATAACCGGTCTGGCCATGACGTTGTGGTTGCTCAGTGCCTCACTGTTCATCGGCTTTATCGTGTCGATTCCACTGTCCATCGCTCGAGTGTCGCCCAGGTTTTATGTGCGCTGGCCGGTGCAGTTTTACACCTACCTGTTCAGAGGGACGCCGCTCTATATCCAGTTGCTGATCTGCTACACCGGTATCTATAGCTTGGCTGCAATACGTGCGCAGCCTGCGCTTGATGCGTTCTTTCGTGATGCGATGAACTGCACCATCCTGGCCTTCGCCCTGAATACTTGCGCCTACACCACAGAGATATTTGCTGGTGCTATTCGCAACATTGCCCATGGCGAGGTTGAGGCTGCGAAAGCTTACGGCCTCTCAGGTTGGAAGCTCTATGCCTTTGTGATCATGCCGTCAGCCTTGCGTCGCTCGCTGCCGTATTACAGCAACGAAGTCATCCTGATGCTGCACTCGACCACGGTGGCGTTCACCGCGACTGTGCCGGACATTCTCAAAGTCGCGCGTGACGCGAATTCAGCGACCTTTTTGACCTTTCAATCGTTCGGGATTGCCGCACTGATTTACCTGGCGGTGACCTTTGCGCTGGTCGGCGTGTTTCGAATCGCCGAGCGTCATTGGCTGGCTTTTCTGGGTCCGGCTCACTGAGCCTTTTATCTGACATTGATGCTCCCGATCCGCTGTAGAGGATGATTGCGAACATGTACAAATTGACTGTTGACGGGCTACACAAAAGTTACGGTAACCATGAAGTACTCAAGGGCGTTTCCCTGCACGCCAAAACCGGCGACGTGATCAGCCTGATTGGCGCCAGTGGTTCCGGAAAAAGCACTTTCCTGCGTTGCATAAATTTCCTCGAAACGCCCAACGACGGCGCCATGAGTCTGGATGGCAAGCCGATTTGCATGGTTAAAAACCATTTGGGACTGCGCGTGGCGGATGACCGTGAGCTGCAACGATTGCGCACCCGCCTGGCCATGGTGTTCCAGCACTTCAACCTATGGGGCCACATGACCGTGTTGGACAACATCACCATTGCTCCGCGCCGCGTGCTGGGTGTCAGCAAAAAAGACGCGGAAGATCGTGCCCGGCGATATTTGGAAAAAGTAGGGTTGCCAGCCCGTGTTGCCGATCAATTCCCTGCGTTTCTCTCAGGTGGTCAACAGCAACGGGTAGCCATTGCTCGTGCACTCGCGATGGAGCCTGAAGTCATGCTGTTCGACGAACCTACATCGGCACTCGACCCTGAAGTGGTGGGCGAAGTGCTCAAAGTCATCCAAGGGCTTGCTGAAGAAGGTCGGACCATGATCATGGTGACCCATGAAATGGGTTTTGCCCGCAAGGTTTCGAACCAACTGTTGTTTCTTCATCAAGGCCTTGTCGAAGAGCAGGGCGGGCCAGAAATTCTGGATAACCCGCGCAGCGAGCGTCTACAGCAATTTCTGTCCAATGGACTGAAGTGAAAAACCTTCCCTATGAAGACTGGAAGTAAGGCCCTGGGGACTTTTGAAACTTTGGGGCGTGTCGACGAGGCAATTATTGATGTGCTGCGCCACAGCGGGCGCATCACTTATAAAAAGCTCGCCTCACTTGTGCACTTGAGTGAGAGCCCTTGCCAGCAACGTGTACGTAAGCTGGAAAGGCTCGGGATCATTCGCGGTTACGGTGCCTTCATCGACGCGCGCAAGCTCTCTCCTGGTATATCTCTGCTGGTGCTGGTGCTGGTGCTGGTTGGATTGGCTGAGGGTAAGGGGGGCAGCGCGCAAAAGGTGTTTTAAGCTTTAGTCGGTGCTTGCTCGCAGGTCATTGAGTGTCAGCTCATCAGTGGTGCGCTGGATTACTGTCTGCGCATGCGCTGCCGGGATATGGAGCATTTCCGCTCACTCACTGAACGCCGGTTGGAGAGTACTGAACTGCATATCGAGAAACTGGCAGCCTATCCAGAGTTGGCCGTCATCGAGCAATCATCGACGCATCTTGGTATCGAATAACAACTACAACACTCCCGGCCTTCGGAAAAACAGGATGATTGCCAACCTGAAGTTCAGTCATAAGGTACTGCTTGCTGCGTCGCTCGTTGTTGTCGCTGCGTTTACCCTCTTTACGCTGTACAACGATTCGATCCAGTGCAAAACCATCCGCAGCAATCTTGAAAACCACCTTGAAGAAATGAGCAAAATCACGGCAAGCAGCGTTCATCGAAGCTGCACGGGCGGGCGGGGCCGGTCGTGGTTTTGCCGTGGTAGCCGACGAGGTTCGTAGCCAGGCGTACCGTACTCAGACGTCAGCCCAGGAAATCCACACGATGATTGAAGAGCTTCAGGTGGGCGCCCGTGAGGCGGTCTCCACTATGAGAGAGAGTGAGCGCTACAGTCAGGACGGCGTGATTATCGCCAACCAGGCAAGTGAGCGACTGGGCAGTGTCACTCAGCGCATCGGCGACATTGACGGCATCAATCAGTCGGTGGCGACTGCCACGGAAGAGCAGACTGCGGTCATAGATTCGTTAAACGTTGACATCACCAAGATCAAAACCCTCAACCAGGAAGGCGTGGAAAATCTCCAGGCTACCTTGCTTGCCTATGACGAGCTTGAGCGACAAGCCACGCGACTCAAGCAGTTGGTGGATGGTTTTCGAACTTAGGACGTAGCACGGCGCACTCCAGACAAACCGCGAGCGATGTCATGGATTCAAGCGCGTGAGAACAGCAGCTTTATACCCGCGGCGCCGAAGACTAACCCCAGGGCGCCTTCGATCCATCGGCGTGCCCGGCGATAACCTCGAATCATCGGTGCAGTGGAGAAGATGATCGCATAGCTGCAGAAGATAGTGACGCTCAGTACGGCGCAGCCAGCCAGGATAATCACAATTGTTCCAGGCGTCGCGTGTGGCCCCAGCCCCAGGGTCATGGTTGCGATCCAACCCAGCAGCGCTTTCGGGTTTGTGAGGTGCATAAGCAGGCCGCGCCGGTAAAGGCCAAAGCCCGAAACCGTTGGTGCGCCAGCCAGTTCTTTTTGAAGGCGCTCGTCAGGGTTGAGGGCGGAGCGGCCAGCTTTGATGGCGAGGAAAAGCAGGTAAATCCCTCCGACTATTTTGAGGGCGAAGAGCGCCTGCGCGTATTGGGCCAGAATGGCTGATACGCCCGTGGCGGCCATCGATCCCCAGAAAAAAGAACCACTGATTACACCTGCTGCCAGCACAAGCGCAGGTTTTCTGCCCTGGTGCATGGCTACGCCCATGATGCGCATGTTGCTGGGGCCAGGGCTTGCTGCTCCCACGATGTAGGCGGTGAATACAAGCAGGAGGTGGTGGAGATCAAACGACATTGGTAGCCCCTTGACGATACATGCCAGTCAGCAGATTAAGTGTTTGTAGCGTGCACGTCATTCCGTCAGTTGCCCAAATCTCAGCCACTCGCCGCTAGTGTATTCTTGGGGTCTCTATGTTGGGGGCAACTTTTTTAGTACACAGTGTTTGCCCCCAATAACGCCCCCAAAAGAGGCGCTGGGGTAGCCCGGGTCATTGATCGGAAGCAGTGGACTTTTGTATGGCGCTAAATCCAGCTTACGCACCTTGAATAATAAGGCGCCAGCCCCCTTTCAAAGACTCTCAGGGTCGCCAAAGAACATCTGAATCCGCGACCGCAGCCAGCGCTCTCCCGGATCGTTATCCTGCGACCCGCGCCAGGCCATATGCAGTTCAAAGCTGCGCACCGGCAACGGCGGGTCCTCTGCCCGTACACCGCCAGCCGCCGTCAGTGCATCGGCCGTGTAGTCCGGCACCGTAGCCACGATGTCGGTGCCCGCGAGCAGGGTGCTCAACCCGTTGAACTGCGGCACGGCGAGCACCACATGACGTTTGCGCCCGAGTTTTTCCAGTTCTTCATCGATAAAACCGCTGAGGTCGCCGGCGAACGACACCAGTGCATGGGGGCGAGCGCAGTAGTCATCCAGGCTCAACGGCCCCGGGACGGTGTCGGCACGCAACAGCTTCGGCTGGCTGCGGCGCAATACTTTGCGCTTGGCATTGGCCGGCAGGTCGGTGGTGTAGCTGACGCCGATGGAAATTTCCCCGGACGCCAGCATCCCCGGCATCAGGATGTAGTTGACCCTGCGCACCACCAGCACAATCCCCGGCGATTCGGCACGCAGGCGCTTGAGCAGCATGGGCAGCAAGGCGAACTCGACATCGTCCGAAAGGCCGATGCGGAACACGGCGGTACTTGTGGCAGGATCGAACTCGGCCGCACGGCTGACGGCCGTGGAAATCGAATCCAGTGCCGGCGACAGCAGGGCGAAAATTTCGATCGCCCGGGCGGACGGCTCCATGCTGCGGCCGGTACGCACAAACAAAGGATCATCGAACAAGCCGCGCAGGCGCGAGAGCGCCGCACTGATGGCCGGCTGGCCGAGGAACAGTTTTTCCGCAGCACGGGTCACGCTGCGTTCGTGCATCAATGTTTCGAAAACGATCAACAGGTTCAGGTCGACACGACGCAGGTCATTACGATTCATCTGGAGTCCTGGCAGAGTCAGCAAACTTGACGTGAGCGGCCATATGAGAACAATGGCCAGCAGGAATATTACGGGGAAAGGCTGGTACTCTGCACCGGGTAATTCAGATTTCCTGCAAAAGCGGCTCCAGTTTCCTACAACATTTCACGAAATTGCCGCCGCTGCGGAATCAATGACAGGCATGTCGACTATTAATAGCCACAGATAGTGTTGGGTTGAAAGCCCAGCTAGAGTTCAAGGCATTAGAGGTTCAATTGGCGAGGTTTGCGATGTCCCGCACGATCCGTTTTCACAAGTTTGGTCCAGCCGAGGTGCTCAAATGCGAAGAGCATGCGGCGGCTCTGCCTGCACCGGGCGAAGTGCAGGTGCGCGTCGAAGCGATCGGCATCAGTTGGTATGACATTCTTTGGCGCCAGAACCTGGCCTCGTCCCATGCTCGCCTGCCTTCAGGCCTTGGTCATGAAATGGCCGGTATCGTCACCGCCGTCGGCGATGGCGTGGAAGACCTGGCCATCGGTGACAAGGTTGCCAGTTTCCCGGCCGAAAGCCCGAACGATTACCCGGTCTACGGCGAGCTGATCGTTCTGCCGCGCTCGGCACTGACCCGCTACCCGGATGTGCTCAGCCCGATTGAAGCCAGCGTGCACTACACGCCGTTGTTGATTGCCTATTTCGCTTATGCGGATCTGGCACGGGTCAAACCCGGGCAGTTTGCCCTGGTGACCGACGCCAGTCATTGCGCCGGACCTTCGTTTGTACAACTGGGCAAGGCCTTGGGTGTTCGAGTGATCGCCGCGACCAAGTCAGCAGACGAGCGTGAGTATCTGCTGTCGCTGGGTGCCGAGAAAGTCATCGTCACCGAGGAAGAAGATCTGCTGGTACGAATCAACAAGATCACCGATAACCGCGGCGTGGATGTGGTATTCGATGGTTTGGGCGGCCCGCAGATGTCGTTGCTTGGCGATGTGTTGGCACCTCGCGGCAGCCTGGTGTTGTACGGCCTGCAAGGCGGCAACCAGACGCCTTTCCCGGCCTGCGCAGCGTTCCAGAAAAACATTCAGTTCTTCGTACACTGCATCGGCAACTTCACTGGCAAGCCGGAACTGGGCATCACCCAGGACCAGGTCGCACTGCAACGTGCCTTGCGCGACATCAATCAGATGACTGCCGACCGCGTTCTGCTGCCGCTCAAGACTCGGGTCTTCCCGTTTGCCGAGTTTGTCGAAGCGCACCGCTACATGGACGAATGCCCGTGTCGCGAAAGGGTGGCGCTGCAGGTCGAACCGGCATAACAATCGCCGTAATAGCCAATCCAAGAGTCCGTGCCCATGCGGACTCTTTCGTTTCAGTCCCCCCCTCCCCAAAAAGCCGTCGACCCGCAGGCCAGCCCAGCAACTGAACTGGTTTTTGCTCGTAATCTGTAGCTTCTAATCAGCCACTAAGCCCTGATAATTGAATGATTACTTTCATCTCAAGGAATGAGTCATGACTGGGTGTCAGGCTGAATCTTTTCAATGTGCGCCGTCGGTGCACATCTCCAAACTAGCGTGTTGTTGTGTAGTTGCCAAAAAGACAGCGACAACTTCCTTCTTTATTTCTTGTGTTAAGTGTCTGTGGGACATTGTCGGACGTTTCCTAGGACTGCGATTTAAATCGAGAAAACCCTTGCCGGCTGGGCACTACAGCTTCACCTGCGTCGTTAAACCGAGGGGGCGCTGCGAACGTTGCAAATGATCACCAGAAAATTCAAGTGCTAGCATTTGGCAATAAAGTCCATGACTCCATACGTGCAGACAGTCCAACGGGATTTGCTGTCTGCGCGATATTGAACTTACGAGTATCAGGTAAATAAAGATGACCAGCATCCATGACCAAGCGATGAACTATGTCTATCAACAAGTGCTGCAGCGATTGCTGGGGTTTTTCTCCCGTGCCGAACGCACCGCATTGCAATTGTTGATTCAGCGCCTGGCGGTAGCGGCGGGGGGCATGGAGCGCATTGGCGATTACAAGGTGTTGGCGATCCAGTCCGGGGCCCGTGACAACTGCTACACCCTGGCATTGTTRCGTGCCGCGCAGTTGATCATCGCCACGCGGGCGCCGGCGACATTCCAGTTGCGCATCGCCTCGTTGCGGTTGAACGGGGCAAGCTGCGCGGCCGTGGAGAACATGCACCGGACCAACAGCGCATTGTTTGTCTATGACGATCCCCGGGTCGAGGTGTTGATGGTCGATGATCGCGAAGTCTTGCCGTTCAACCACCTGGCGCCGATCTCCGACGCCGGTCGCGAGTCCAGCCGCCTGAACCTGTTGATGATCGGCCATCGCCGGGCGTGGCGCGGCGGGTTCGACCTGTGGGATGACGGTTATCTGGCCACGGGAGAGTTCTACGGACAAATCGCCCGCTGGGACGGTGGTGTAGACGCCTTGCTGATCGGTGATACGTTGCGTCAGCAAAAGCAGTTCATCGACGGTTTGAAACGTGCCGCCACCAAGGCAGGGCTCACGCCTTCATACGGGGGCGAGGCCGGTTTTTCGGGGTTGTTTGCACTGCTCGATGAACTGGGCAGCGACTGCTATCACGCGTTCTACGCCGATTACGGCCAGGCCCGATGGCGTCCACAAGAGCGCTTTGAGACCTGTCGTCGTACGGCCTGCATCGATATTCACGACCTGCTGGTCAGTAACCTGGAAGAGCGCTGGCCATTGCTGACGGAGTTTCTCCGATTCCAGCCTGACGAACTGTTCGCGCAGATCAGTGACAACGAATTCGTCAGCCCGTCGATCTCGGCGCACGTGCGGGGGTTGCAGGCGAGCTTCGTGCAGGGTCGCGATTACGAGTCCGGCGTTGCGCAATACCTGCAACGCGCCTTGGTGATGATGCGCCGCAAGCACTTGCCTGAGCGTTTGTGCGAGCAGGCCATCGAGCTCTTCGGCAACCCGGCGACACTGAACGAGCGGCGCGCCCGGGCGGCGGCCGAGGCGCAAAGGAACCTGGGCCTGAGCGAAGCACAACTGGTGTGCCTGCTTTTTGCGCCTTTTATCGAAAGAGGTGCAGGGCTCGAGCGTTTTCTGCGTCAGTGCCATCCGGGCATGTTGGTGGCCATGCCCGAGTTGCACCGGGCCATGCAGGGGCACCCGGTCGCCGAACAGATCATGCAATGGATGATGGATGTCAGCGGATTGCCCGTCAGCCTGATTGGCCGGCTTTATCGCATGGAGTGGGCGCCAGGAAGCGCTGGCAGGGCGCCTCAAGCACTGATCCAGACGGGCGCGCTGCAAAATGCGCTGGGCGATCCTGGCGCTGATATCACGTTGGTGGATGAATGGTCGGCGGGTCACTGAACGTGGGCGGATTTTCAGCCAGTGCGGCCGGCCTTCATCCATGAAAGGTCCACGAGAAACGGATTTCGCCTATCAGGCGGTTTATCGATACCTGGACAGCCTGATCAACGAATCTGAAGGGGATTCGCCCATCCGCCTGCCGTCGCTGCGGCATCTGGCGGAGCGCCTCAATGTGTCGATCTCGACCATTCAGTACGCTTATTCACTGCTGGAGAAAGAGGGGCGCGTCTATTCGGTGGCCAAGTCCGGTTACTACGCGTTGCCGGTGTCCTCAATCAGCCTGCTGGACAGCGGCAGCGACCTGCTGGAAGCCGTCTACGTCAATGCCAGGCGTCCGGGGATGCTGGTCCTGAGCGCCGATGAACCGGCGCTGCTGCAGCCACTCGACAGTCCTTTGTTGCTGCTGGAGCGAGAATTGCTGCGCCAGTATCCTCGACAGCCGCAGTCGTCTTCGCAACCCTGTGGCGAGCTCGAATTGCGCACCGCCCTGGCTGCACGCTACACCACGTCTCCGATGCGTTACTGGCATGCCGATGATGTCTACATCGGCGCCGACCTTCGCGGTGTACTGGAAATCCTGATCGCCGTGCTGGGCTTGAAGGATGCCACCGTGGTGGTCGAATCGCCGTGCGACTGGACGATCCTGCGTCTGTTTCAAGCCGCCTGCGTGCGGGTGATCGAGTTGCCCGTACAAGCCGACGGTTGCCTGGATACGCAGCGGCTCAAAACGCTGCTGGATACCGAACCGGTAATGCTGGTGATGCTGTCGTCGGCCCTGAACATGCCCCGTGGCAGCCTGGCGTCTGACGAAAACAGGCAAGCCATTGCCCGGCTGTTGGCCGCGCATGACAGTTGGGTGCTGGAAAACGACTGTTATGGCGAACTCGGATTCGACCTTGCAGGTGTGCGCTTTCGCGACTTGCTGGACCCTGAACGGCTGATGGTGTTTTCCACGTTCGAGAAAATCATCGGTCCGGAAGCGCCCTACGGCTACCTGCTTTCAAGGCATTTGAGCGCTGAGCTGCAACGGCACTTTCTGCTGCGCTCCTTTCGTCTCTCGCCGATTCGCCAGAAAGCCATCGCCCGCTTGTACAGCAGCGGTCGCATCGATCAACACCTGCTGGTGCTGCGCCGGCTGCTCAAGGAACGCAAGAGTCAAATGACCCAGTTGTTGCAGGAGCGATTGGGTGATGCCTTGCATTTCGTCGAGCCGCAAGGCGGTGCAACGATCTGGGTGCGCTCCTTGCGTCGGGTCAACGTACGTCGTGTGTTCCAGCGCCTGCTGGCGCATCAAGTGGTCATCGCGCCGGGGGAACTGTTCAGCCTCCACGGTCTGCACGGGCAGCATTTGCGTTTGAGTCATACCTTCGGCGGTGATCACAACCTGGCTGCCGCACTGGGCTTGTTGGGGGATGCGCTGCGTCTGGAATCAATCGAGTGAGTGATGAGACAAAAAATAACACCCTTCATTCTATTGGATCGATCCCATCGCGTTGCGGACGAACTGCCAGTAAACTGCGACCCAATTCCTGAACCACTCTATTCCAGAGGTTTTGCATGACACTCAGTCCTTTTGCGGGTAAACCGGCACCGGCAGAATTGTTGGTCGATATCCCGCGACTGGTAACGGCCTATTACACCGGCCAGCCTGATGCCGCTATTTCGACCCAGCGCGTTGCTTTCGGCACGTCCGGGCACCGCGGCAGCTCGTTCGACTTGAGTTTCAACGAATGGCACGTGCTGGCGATCAGCCAGGCGATCTGCCTGTATCGCGAAGCTCAAGGCATCGATGGCCCGCTGTTTGTCGGCATCGACACCCACGCGCTGTCCACGCCGGCCGGCGCCAGCGCCCTCGAAGTACTGGCGGCCAACGGCGTGACCGTGATGATCGCCGCTGGCGACGAGTACACGCCGACCCCGGCCATTTCCCATGCGATCCTCTGCTACAACCGTGGTCGCACCACCGGCCTGGCGGACGGCATTGTCATCACGCCTTCCCACAACCCGCCACAAAGCGGTGGCTACAAGTACAACCCAACCAACGGTGGTCCGGCCGATACCCACATCACCAAGTGGATCGAAGCCAAAGCCAACGAACTGCTGGCCAACAAGCTCGCTGGCGTCAAGCGCATCGGCTACGAGCAGGCATTGAAGGCCAGCACCACCCATCGTCACGATTACCTCAACACCTATGTCGCCGACCTGATCAACGTGATCGACTTCGACGCCATCCGCGATGCCAAGCTACGCCTGGGTGTCGATCCGCTGGGTGGAGCGGGGGTGCGCTACTGGTCGGCGATTGCCGAGCATTATCGTCTGGACCTGGATGTGGTGAACAAAGAGGTCGACCCGACCTTCCGTTTCATGACCGTCGACTGGGACGGCCAGATCCGCATGGACCCATCGTCCGGCCACGCCATGCAAGGCCTGATCGGCCTGAAAGAACGTTTCGACGTGGCGTTTGCCTGCGATCCGGACCACGACCGTCATGGCATCGTCACGCCGTCCGGCGGTTTGCTTGCGCCGAACAACTACCTCGCCGTTTCCATCGACTATCTGTTCCAGAACCGGCCGCAATGGCGCGCCGATGCCGCCGTGGGTAAAACCGTGGTCAGCAGCGGCTTGATCGATCGCGTGGCCAGGCGCCTGGGTCGTCGCCTGTACGAAGTGCCGGTCGGCTTCAAATGGTTTGCCGACGGCCTGTTCGATGGATCCCTCGGTTTCGGCGGTGAAGAAAGCGCCGGTGCCTCGTTCCTGCGCAAGGACGGCGGCGTCTGGAGCACCGACAAGGACGGTTTGATTCCGGCCCTGCTGGCCGCCGAGATGACTGCCCGTACCGGTCGCGACCCGAGCCAGGCGTATCGTGCCTTGACCGATGAACTGGGTGAGCCGTTCTCGGTGCGGGTCGACGCCAAGGCCAACCCGGAACAGAAAGCACTGCTGAGCAAGTTGTCGCCGCAACAGGTCACCTCGACCCAACTGGCTGGCGAACCGATCCAGAATATCCTCAGCCACGCGCCGGGCAATGACCAGGCCATTGGCGGTCTCAAGGTCATGACCGAAAACGGCTGGTTCGCGGCGCGTCCGTCGGGCACCGAAGACATCTACAAGATCTACGCCGAAAGCTTCGTCAGTGACGACCACCTCAAGCGGCTTGTTGCCGAGGCGCAAACGCTGGTGGATGGGGCCATTTCCTCGAAATAAACACACAACCCTGTGGGAGCGAGCTTGCTCGCGATGACGTCAGTACATTCAACATTGATGTGTCTGACACACCGCTATCGCGAGCAAGCTCGCTCCCACAGGGGCACGACTTTCAGGAGTTACCCAGGTAGAACAAAAAAGGGGCGACCAACACGGTCGCCCCTTTTTTTGCGATTTGCCCAGCGGATCAGGCCAGGTCCACCAGAACGATCTCGCTGTCCTCGATGGCCGTCACCCGCAGCACTTGCTCGTCAGCAACCGCCACACCATCTCGAGCTTGTGCACGCAAGCCATTGACTTCAATGACCCCGGTGGCCGGCACCAGGTATGCACGACGACCGTTGTCCAAATGGTATTCGGCAGACTCGCCAGCCTTCAGATTGGCGGCTACCAGCCGGGCATCGGCGCGGATGCGCAAACTCTGGTCGTCGCCTTCCTTGCCGCTGGCCAGGGTGACAAAACCTTCGCGCTCGCCTTTCGGGAACGGCTTGGCGCCCCAGGACGGCGCCAGGCCGGATTCGTTCGGGATGATCCAGATCTGGAAAATCCTGGTCGGCGTCGCTTCCAGGTTGTACTCGCTGTGGGCGATCCCGGTGCCTGCACTCATGACCTGGACATCGCCCGCTTCGGTGCGGCCCTTGTTGCCAAGGTTGTCCTGGTGGGTGATGGCGCCTTCGCGGACATAGGTGATGATTTCCATGTCCCGGTGTGGGTGTTGTGGGAAACCGGTGCCGGGGGCGATCACGTCGTCATTCCAGACCCGCAGGTTGCCCCAGTTCATGCGCTTGGGATCGTAGTACTCGGCGAACGAAAAATGATGGTGCGCATCCAGCCAGCCGTGGTGAGCGCCGCCGAGCGAGTTGAAAGGTCTGAGTTCAAGCATGATCGTCTCCAGAAAAGGTTCGTCATGGGGCGAAGCGCCTGGGCCACGAAGCGAGACCGGTGAGTGATGACGGCCATCATCCAACAGGCAACAATCGATAAAAAGCGTAAAAAATGCAGCATTCCAATCGAATCGATTGATATAAAACTACCTCGAAATTTTCTCATTCAACCTTCACTTCATCGCATAAGCCAATGAGTGATAAGCAATTGACTAGAACTCGACGGCAAATGCAGACACCATAGCGCTCAACAGCCTCACACCCTGGAGTCAGCCCGCGTGCCGCAACACACCCCCGATCTTCCTCCTGAACTTCGTCCCTTGGCCGAGATGCCGTTGATCAAGCGATTGCTCGCCCGATTCTTCGGTTACAGCCTGACCCGCCTGCATGCCCAGCACCGAGCATCGTGGTTGCACGGCCAGGCTGACGGTTTTCGCAGTGGCCATAGCGCCGGGGTCGATTACGGCTACAAGGAAGGCAAGCTCGAAGGACTGGAGGAGGGTCGACAGGTCCTGCTGATCCGCGACTCGCGCGCCACTGAACACCGGCCACCGAATGTCGATGACCTGTTGTTCGACGATTGGCGCCTGCCATTGAACGCTGAATTGAAGAAGCGCATGAAGGCAGATGTCGCCCGATTGTTGCCAGCCCATGCCCAACCCAGCGCCGCCCAGTGGAAAATGATCTTCAGCGACACGCCGTCCACCTCGGTGATCGCCGGTGCCGGTGCGGGCAAATCGACCACGCTGGTGCTGCGTATCCTGCTGCTGAGCCATTACCTGGGCTTCGAGCTGAGTTCGATGACGGTGGTGACCTTCACCCGTGAGTCGCGCAAGGATTTCATCAACAAGCTGATCGAACTGTTTGCGCTCTGGGGTCGCGCAATCAGTTTCAAGGAGGCGCGGGATCTGGTGCGCACCTTTCACTCGCGGATCCTGCCGATGGTGCGCAGTCTTCCAGGTTTCGAGCGTTTGCAGGCTTTCGAGAACCTCAGCCTGCGGTCTGCACAAGGTGACGAGGAGGTCGACAGCAACCCGTTCGATCTGCGGATCAACGACGCCCAACGCCAACAGCTCAACGCCTGCTATCACCGCCTGCACCGCGACGATGAGCGTTTTCGTGAATTGATCAAGCCATTGTCCCGGCATGCCTTGCAACTCAAGGAGCTGGAGCGGGACCACCCGGATGTGCAGAAACGCATGGGCGTTACCGAACTGGCGGCCAAACGCGATGAAGAACTGTGCGACGTCATTGAAGACCTGTGGTTTCGGGCCAGTGCCTGGCCGATCAAGGGTATCGAACCGAATCGGCAGTCCTTCGATATCAACGGTTCGACATTCCATTGTCACGGCTACATCCCGTCCCTGGATGCCTGGGTGGTGCTGGGGTTCGACCCTCGGGAAAACCCGCAGGTCACGCGGCCAAACGCCAAGCTGACGGTGCGCGCAGAGTGGGCAGTAAAGCGCACCCTGTTTCAAGCTTTCTGCCGTAAGCCATTGATATGGCTCGATAGTTACGAATCATCAAAACGTGTTTTGGCCTCACTTGCCGGTGATGCCAGCGCCGGGCCGGGCTTCGATTACAAGGTCAAGGGCGAGCTCGCTTCTGCGCCGTTGCTCGATTGCTTTGTCGCCGCTGCCGGGTTCATCGAAAACCTCGGGCTGGATGTGCCGGGCGCTGTGGGCCAGATGAGTTTCGCCAAGGACGATCCCGACCGATTCTTCTTCGAGGCCTTGAGCCTTTTCTGGCGAGCGCTGGAAGATCACTTGCTCGATCAGAAACCGCCGATCATGACCTACAACCGGATGTTTGCCCTGTTCAGCGAGCATTCGCCGGAGAACCTCAAACTGCTCGGCGATGAACTGCTGCGGCCGCTGTCGCACCTGATGATCGACGAATTTCAGGATGTCTCGCCGCAAATCGTCTCCTGGATCAGGGCCAGCCTGGCAGAGATTCGCAGTCGCGGACCGGCCATGCACGTAGGACGTGGAGCCCAGCGTTCCTCGCTGCTTTGTGTGGGCGATGACTGGCAATCCATCTATGGATGGCGCGGCAGTTCGCCGACCTACTTCATGGAGTTCAACAAGGAGTTCCCGTCGCCGAGCACCACCAAGGTCATGCTCAGCGACAACTACCGCAGCCACCAGCACATCATCGATGCCGCCGAGCACATCGTGCGCGCTGCACCGGCGATTGCCGGGAAGAAAGCCAAGGCCAGCGGCGAACCCAAGGCATTGCTGCCGGTGAACGTGCTCGATCGTGATGACCAAGGCATGGCCCGGCGCCTGATGGAGCATTACCGAAAGGGTGATTCGATCTTGATGCTTTATCGAAAAAGCAGCGATAAGTCATTGATAGAAGAGCATATTCAGTCGGTAGTTAATGTTGATTCGAGCTTGCCGCATGAGGCTCGCAGGCTCAAGCAACTGACCTATCACAGCGCCAAGGGCCTCCAGGCCGATGCGGTGTTCCTGCTGGGCGACTGCCAGCACCTGACCTGTTCGCCTTACAAGAATCAGGTGTACCGGATGGCGGGCCTGGGCAAGGCCGGTGACAGCGAACCCTACGACAACGCCCAGAAGGACGAGATCCTGCGGCTGGCCTATGTGGGTAT
Organism: Pseudomonas sp. P5_B3; assembly: GCF_056400405.1. Taxonomy (NCBI): domain Bacteria; kingdom Pseudomonadati; phylum Pseudomonadota; class Gammaproteobacteria; order Pseudomonadales; family Pseudomonadaceae; genus Pseudomonas; species Pseudomonas sp. P5_B3. The sequence continues at coordinate 17,905 of NZ_JBFULI010000011.1, forward strand.
TACCCGCGCTGTCAGCCATTGCTACTGGTACGTCGATGCGCAAGACACCCAGGCCGCTAACATGCCCAAGGCCTCCGACCGGATCGGCAAGGGCAAGGCGTTTTTTGTCGACCATCGTGAAAGCCAAATCACCGTCTGAATCGGCACTCTGTAGGAGCGAGCTCCTACAGAGAACAGCGCTCAACAAAAAGCCCACTTAAAGTGGGCTTTCTTATAACTGAGCCTTCAGGCATAACTCCTGAACGCTTCTGGTGGAACGAAAGCTTCAAGTTCATCCTCCACCGCTTCGATTATCAGTTCTACATCTGCAGCATTCATGACGGTGGCGCAAGGAATACCGGCAATGGCGATCATGGTCTCGCCAGTGGCACGATCAAAAAGACGGGCAATCATGCTGCCCGGGGCGTCCATGCTCGCCTCGAAACCCATGGGATGAAAATGCCAGCGCATCAGCTGGCAGGCGTTTGGAAACGTGACCTTACTGAACCCTCTATTCATGTGTTACCCGCCTTCATTATCGAGCGCTTCCCTTAGCTCATGGTAGGAGGGAAGAACCTTCATTGGTTCAACCAGTGACAATGTTTAAAAGTAGCATCCGGATGTGAAAAGAGTGGGGGTTTTTCAGGCCATTTGGCGATTGTCGCCATTTTTTTGATTCAGTCACGCTCGTACGCATTTGCGGCCAGAAGCCTTCATCCGTTTAGTCGTTGAAGACCAAGCGCAAGTTGGGCAAGCTCGGGGTTTTCCCGTCGAGATTTTCAATGCACGCCGATGATGATGGCCCCCTGCAAACCCAGGCCACGGGCGAGACGGTCATGCGCTATCACTTGCGCTGGAAGCACCGGGATCTGGACGGCGTCATGGCGCTCTATCACCCTGAAGTCCAGTACAACGACTTTTTCCAGAACCGGGTCATGGGCCTGGCCCAATTGCGCGAGTACGTGCGCAGCAGCATGCCCCGGGATCCGGATGAAGCGCTGGAACATTCCGACCGCATACGACTGGACGGCAACACCGCATTCATTCAATACCGCATCACCTTGCGCGGCGGTGAAGGGCTGGTGTCGTTCCGCGCCAGCGAAGCGATTAGCGTCAAGGACGGGCTGATCTGGCGGGTCAATGAATATGCTTCATTGGTGCACGAACAACCCGGCAGCAAAACGTCCGGCAACCAGCGCCCGGCGGTCAGCCGGCTCGGCCTGTCGCCTCGCCAGTTGAGCTTCATGGCCGAGGACCTGCAGCAGTATTTCCAGGGTCAGCAGCCGTATCTAGACCCGGAGCTCGATCTGCAACGGGTGGCGAAGGAGTGCGGGTACAGCCGCAATCAGATTTCCTACTTGTTGAACCAGGTGCTGGGGCAGAGCTTCTACCGCTACGTCAACCAGGCGCGCCTGCAACACTTGCTCGCGGCGCTGGATGCCGCCACGCCGCCGCTGCGTATCGATGAGCTGGCCTTCGCTGCCGGATTCAATTCGCTGTCGGCGTTCTACAGCTGCTTCCGCCAGCACACCGGCCAGTCACCCAAGGCCTACGTCAAACAAATTTCTTTGCGTGCACGCGCGCAAGACAGCCCCTGAGCCCACGCACTAGGATCGACGCCATCGAAGTTTGAGTGGTGGAGTCTTGCATGCCGGCGTGGCGCACTATCAGTTTGTGGATGGACCAGCTCGACGAGCCTCTATTGGCGCGTCCGGCGCTGGAGCGGGACCTGGATGTGGACGTGGCGATCATCGGCGCGGGCTACACCGGTCTCTGGACAGCGTACTACCTCAAGCAACACAAACCGGACCTGAGCATTGCGATTGTCGAAGCGCAGACCGCCGGTTTCGGCGCGTCGGGGCGCAATGGCGGCTGGCTGATGGGCAACTTGTTGGGTGAAGATCGCCTGCTGGCCAATCTGTCGGCCGAAGAACGCCGCGCCTCCTACGATTTGTTGCATCACATTCCGGATGAAGTGGAGACTGTCCTCGAACGTGAGGGCATCGACTGCGATTACCGCAAAGGCGGGGTGCTGTATTGCGCCGCACGCTATCCGGAGCAGGAGACCAGCCTGCGTCACTACCTGGACGATCTCTACCGCCAGGGCCTCAACGACAGCCACTATCGCTGGCTGAACCCGGAACAACTGGCGCAACAGATCCGCATCGCCAAACCCTACGGCGGTATCTACGCGCCGCACGTGGCGACCATCCACCCGGCCAAACTGGTACGCGGGTTGGCCCGGGTGGTGGAGCGCCTGGGGGTCAAAATCTATGAAAACAGCCCGGTCACCCATTGGCAGTCCGGCAGCCTGCGCACGGCGAAAGCGTCGGTGCGTAGTCGCTGGGTGGTGCCGGCGGTAGAAGGCTACTCCGTCACCTTGCCGCCACTGGGGCGTTATCAGATGCCGGTGCAGAGCCTGATCGTCGCGACCGAACCATTGTCGGCGGCCACCTGGGACGAAATCGGCCTGAGCCGCGGCCAGGCGTTCAGCGAGGCCAGTCGCCAGGTGACCTACGGCCAGCGCACCGCTGACAACCGATTGATCTTTGGCGCCCGTGGCGGCTATCAGTTTGCCGGCAAACTGCGCCACGACTTCGACCTGACCACGGATGAAAAAGAGCTGCGGCGCTACCTGTTCGGTGAGCTGTTCCCGCAGCTGAAGAACGTGCAGATCACCCATTCCTGGGGCGGCAACCTGGGCATGTCCCGGCATTTCAAGCCGCACATGCTCTGCGACCAGGCCAACGGCATTGCCTTGTCCGGTGGCTATGGCGGGGAGGGTGTTGGCGCCAGCAACCTGGGAGGACGGACGCTGGCCGACCTGATCCTGGGCCGTGACACCGATCTGGTGCGCCAGCCGTGGGTCATTGCGCAGCGCGGCCTCGACGCGCTCAGGGCCTGGGAGCCCGAACCCATCCGCTGGCTCGGTTATAACGCGATCATCCGCAGCTTTGTCCATGAGGACCAGACCCTGGCCAACCCGGCTACCGCGCCCTGGCGGCGCAAGCTGGCCAGCGGGGTTGCCGGTTTCATGGAAGGTTTCATGCACTGAAAAACGGCACGCTTTTCATCAAAAGGCTACTTCGACAGGTATTCCCATGAGCATCACGCAATTCAAGAACACTGCAACCCTGAAACTGGAAGAGTCCAATCCGGTCGCCGTGCCGCTGGGTACACCCGTGGCCGTGGCTTCGACCACCAGCGTCGAACGCGACGACGGCGTCGAGACCGGCGTCTGGGAATGCACACCCGGGCGCTGGCGGCGGCAGATCGTCGCCCAGGAATTCTGTCACTTCATCAAGGGCCGCTGCACCTTCACCCCGGATGGCGGTGAACCGCTGCACATGGAAGCCGGTGACGCATTGATGTTGCCGGCCAACAGCCTCGGCATCTGGGATATCCAGGAAACCGTGCGCAAGACCTATGTACTGATTTTTTGAGTGCTTTTGAAATTTGAAAGCTGATCCTTTGATTGCCTGCCAACAACAATAACCCCTACAGGAATCGACTCATGCTCCGAAAGACACTGACCCTCGCTCCGCTGATGCTGATTGCGTCGATCAGCCAGGCAGCCGACACCGTCAAGATTTACAACTGGTCGGACTATATCGCGCCGGACACCACGAAAAACTTCCAGAAAGAAACCGGCATCGGCTTCACCTACGACGTCTACGACAGCAACGAAACCCTCGATGGCAAGCTGATGACCGGCAAATCCGGCTACGACGTGGTGTTTCCGTCGAACCACTTCATGGCCCGGCAGATCGAAGGCGGAGCGCTGAAGAAACTCGACAAGAGTCAGTTGCCGAACTGGAAAAACCTCAACCCGGTATTGCTCAAGGCATTGCAGACCAACGACCCGGGCAACGAGCATGGCTTCCCGTACCTGTGGGGCAGCACCGGCATCGGCTACAACATTGCCAAGGTCAAAGCGGTACTGGGCGACAACGCCCCGGTGGATTCCTGGGACCTGATCTTCAAGCCCGAGAACATGCAGAAACTACAGAAGTGCGGCGTGGCCATCCTCGACAACGGCCCCGAACTGCTGCCGGCCGCATTGAACTACCTCGGGTTGCCGCCTCACAGCAAGAACCCGCAAGACTACAAAAAGGCCGAAGCCCTGCTGTTGAAAGTGCGGCCGTATGTGAGCTATTTCCATTCGTCCAAGTACACCAGTGACCTGGCCAACGGCGACATCTGCGTCGCGGTCGGTTTCTCCGGCGACATCCTGCAAGCGGAAAACCGCGCCAGGGAAGCCAACAACGGCATCGAGATCGGCTATTCGATTCCCAAGGAAGGCGCCGCGATCTGGTTCGATATGGTCGCCATGCCGGCCGACGCTCCGGACGAAAAGGCCGGTTACGCCTTCATGGATTACCTGCTGCGTCCGGACGTCATGGCCAGCGTCAGCAACTATGTGCATTACGCCAATGGCAACGAGACGGCCGACAGCCTGATCGACCCGGCGATCAAGAACGACACCAAGGTTTATCCAAGTCCTGAAATGATGGGCAAGCTGTTTGCGCTGGAGGCCATGCCTCTGAATATCGATCGGGTGCGTACGCGAGTGTGGAACAAGATTCGCACCGGCAGTTGAAGCGGTGAGCGGCCATCGGGACAGGACGTCCCGATGCCATCGTCCTCAGCCGACCGGCTCGGCTGCGCAATTCATCTTTCCTGAGCCGGGTATCTGCAAAAACACGTCATCGCCGATTTGCCAGAAGCTGTAGTTGCCTTTGTAATCCTTGCCCGTGTACTGGGTTCCGTAATCGTTCGGCACCTGGTTCAGGGTGATGGAGGTGTTCGCCCATTTCAGGAGCACAACGCCCGGTTCGACGGTAAAGAACGTGGCGGCAATCAGCGGGCTGAACCCTGCGCAATGGAAGGCAACGGGGCCTTCGGTGCGTCGGCTTGGGTCCTTGGTTCTCGCAATGGCCGAGCCCTGGCGCAGTTGGAACGCACGCTCGGCATAACTTCGCACGACGCACGCCTTGGCTTGAGTCCCGCCGCCACACTGGTTACGGGACTCAAGCCAGAACCGCTGATCAATCTCGACTTTATTCGGGCGCGGCACTGAGTGATCGTCGGTGAGCGCCAGCAGATAAAGACGATTGAGTTCCAGGTCCATGCTCGCCAGTTGAGCGTCATGGCAGATAAGCTTTTCGGCGGAGGCCTGGGGCGTGGCGCAATCGAAACTGGTTTTGTACGTTGGCAAGGGTTTTGGTTTTGGTTTTACCTTCGTGGCGGCGTCACACAGGCTCGCCGTCACGCACGCGCTGACGGCGAGCACAGAGGCAAGAAGTGGCATGACCATTTTCATTTCGGCGTCACCTGAGTCTTTGCGTGATGCCCGTATTGCAACGCCTGTGTCGAAGCGTTGCACAGTCATCCGGTCGCACGGGGTCTATCGAGTGTAAAGCAGTGCTCGAAACCTGCCACATCGTGCCAGGAGAAACGTCAGTCTTCTTCTTTGCGAATTGTCGCCACTTCGTCAGACCTGACTTTCACCTTCTTACCTGAAATGTCCTCAAACTCGAAGAAGCCGTCTCGGGTTTTGGTCTTCGGTATGTCTTTAGTCAGGTACTGAGTGCCGTTCTGCAGCGTCACCACCGTTGGGGTCGAGCAACCGGACAGCGTCAGCAGGGCCGCTACCGCCAAGGGCGAGCCCAAAGTCTTGATATCCATAATCACCTCCATAGGTTCTGAAGCAGCGCCATCAGTTCGATGGCCATCACTGCACCTCTATGGCGGTTGGTGCCGCCGGGGGGCAGAAAGTTCTACTGCTCGGGAAAAATTCCTACAGCGCCATTTATCCTTTTCCGATTGCACCGGGCAGGGTGGAACTGATATCTGTACGCATAACCAGTACTCGCTCGCCATGGCCTATTTCCCTGTGACTGCAAATCCCCTCGACGATCCGTTCTATTACCTGAACAACTTCATGCAAGTGCTTGATTGGCTTGAGCGGCGCTCTGGCGACGTGTTGAGCGTCGAAGAGCGGCATTTCATTCAAGCGTTCAAGGGGTTACCCCGTGAATCGCAGGCACTTCTGGTCAGAATGGTGATGCRCAAAGGCATTCATTTCAGGGCGAGCAAGCTGCATTACGACGAAATCGGCGATATCGGCACAGCCGCCGGCCCGTTGCTTGAACTGGGTTGGGTTGACGGGCAAATGCCCATCGCCATCGACGAACTGTTCGAGGTGCTGCTCAAGGCCGAAGTCCTCCAGGCCTTTGCCGCTGCCATCGATCAACCCAAAGGCAAGAAAACCGACTGGTTGCCGACGCTGAGCGTGCAATTTCCCCAGACGCAGAGCTTCAACGACTGGTGCCCGTGGCTGGATGAGCGCTTGTTCAGCCTGACCATCATGGCGTTGTGCGATCGCCTGCGCCTGATGTTCTTCGGCAACCTGTACCAGGACTGGTCGGAGTTTGTGTTGGCCGACCTGGGCATTTATACCTACGAAAAAGTCGAATTCTGTGCCGAGTCCCGTGGCTTGCGCAGCCGAGAGGACGTAGATGCCTGCGTCCTCCTGCACGCGTACCAGCAACAATTCGAGGCCGGTGAAGCGCTGGAAGAGGTGGTCGAGCGCATCAAGGGGCTGGCGCTGGACAACCCATGGTTGCAACGGCGACGCGGCAAGCTGCTGTTCCAGATGGGCCAGTATTGCGAACGCATCGCGGATTTCGCCATGGCCCTGAACCTCTACCGCGAATGTGCCTATCCGGGCGCGCGTTCACGGCTGATTCGCGTGCTGGAACGCAGTGGCGAGTTTGAGTTGGCGCTGGAACTGGCCGCACAGGCCGAACAGGCACCGGAAAGCGCCGCCGAACAACAACAGCTGCTCCGTGTGCTGCCACGCCTGCAGCGCAAGCTCGGCGGGCCGCCCATCAAGCGCGCAGCGCCTCGGGAAATGCAGCGTCTGGACCTGCAATTGCCCAGGACAGACCCGGCGTTATCGGTGGAGTTTTACGTTCAGGCGCATCTGGCTGAGGATTCGGCGCCGGTGCACTACGTCGAAAACAGCCTGATCAACTCGCTGTTCGGCTTGTTGTGCTGGCCGGCGATTTTTGCGCCTTTGCCGGGCGCATTTTTTCACCCGTTCCAGCGCGGGCCGGTGGATTTGCTCAGCGAAGACTTTCATGGCCGTCGGGCCAAACTGTTTCAGGCATGCCTGGCCGAACTCGACGACGGGCGCTACCGGCAGACCATCCGCGAACGTTATGCCGCCAAGTGGGGCGTGCAGTCGCCTTTCGTGTTCTGGAGCGTGCTCAGCGAAGAACTGCTGGAGCAAGCTCTGGATTGCCTCCCGGCCGAGCACCTCAAGCACTGGTTCAACCGTTTGTTGCTGGACATCAAGGCCAATCGCGCCGGCATGCCGGACCTGATCCAGTTCTGGCCGCAGCAAAAGACCTACCGCATGATCGAAGTCAAAGGCCGGGGCGATCGCCTGYAGGACAACCAGTTGCGCTGGCTGGAATTCTGCCACGAACACCAGATGCCGATTGCCGTGTGCTACGTGCAATGGGCGGAGCCGGGCGCTTGAGCTACAGCATTGCGGTGCGGGCGCTGTGTGAGTTCACCGCCAAGGCCGGCGACCTCGATCTGCGCTTCACACCGTCACCCACCGCGCTGGAGGGCATCGTCGGGCACCGTACGGTGGCATCGCGGCGCAGCGAGGGTTACCAAAGCGAAGTCGCCCTTGAGGGCCAGTATCGAACCTTGACGGTCAAGGGCAGGGCGGACGGCTACGACCCCGGGCAAAACTGCCTGGAAGAGGTCAAGACCTACCGCGGCGATTTGAGCAAGCAACCGGCCAACCACCGTCAATTGCATTGGGCCCAGGCGAAAATCTACGGCTGGTTGATGTGCCGCAAACTGGATCTGTCCCGGATCAACCTGGCGCTGGTGTATTTCGACATCGTCAGCGAAAAGGAAACCTGCCTGGTCGAGCCCTTCGAGGCCGCGCAGCTGCAACAGTTCTTCGAACTGCATTGCGCGCGGTTCCTGCAATGGGCCGAACAGGAGGTCGCCCATCGTGACGGGCGCAATCTGGCGGCGCAGCGTCTGGCGTTTCCCCACACCGACTTTCGGCCGGGGCAGCGCCATCTGGCCGAGTCGGTGTTCAAGGCGGTCAGCACGGGGCGCTGCCTGATGGCCCAGGCACCCACCGGAATCGGCAAAACCCTGGGCACCCTGTTCCCCATGCTCAAGGCGCTGGCACCGCAGCAACTGGACAAAGTGTTCTTCCTCACGGCGAAAACCCCGGGACGCAAACTGGCCCTGGACGCCGCGCAAGTGATTCTTGCCAGCGCCGATGCGCCGCCATTGCGGGTGCTGGAGATGATCGCCCGGGATAAGGCCTGCGAGCACCCGGACAAAGCCTGCCACGGTGAGTCGTGCCCATTGGCCCGGGGTTTCTACGATCGCCTGCCCGCCGCGCGGCAGGCGGCCAGTCAGCTGAGCCTGCTGGACCAGTGCGCCTTGCGCGAGGTCGCCCTGGCGCACGATGTCTGTCCGTATTACCTGAGCCAGGAAATGGCGCGCTGGGCCGACGTGGTGGTCGCCGACTACAACTATTACTTCGACTTCAGCGCCTTGTTGTTCGGTCTGGCCCAGGCCAACAACTGGAAAGTCGCGGTGCTGGTCGACGAAGCCCATAACCTGGTGGAACGCGGTCGGCAGATGTACAGCGCCAGCCTCGATCAAGGGACCTTCAACGGCGTGCGCAAATCCGCACCCGAAGCGCTGAAAAAGCCGATGCAGCGGGTCAACCGCGAGTGGAATGCCCTGCATGGCGCGCAAACCGGTGCTTATCAGGCCTATGACAAGACGCCGGAAAAGCTCCTTCAGGCATTGTCGTCGTGCAGCGCCAGCATCGGTGATTACCTGAACGATCACCCTCAAGGGCTGGACAGTGCACTTCAGGGTTTTTACTTCGACATGCTGCATTTTTTCCGGGTGGCCGAGCTGTTCGATGAGCAGTTCCTGTTCGACATCAGCAAGCGCGACCTGGAGCGCCAGCGCAACCTCTCGCAGTTGTGCCTGCGCAATGTGGTTCCCGCCGGGTTCATCCGCCCGCGCCTGACGGCCGCGCGCAGCACGGTGCTGTTTTCCGCGACCCTCAGCCCCCGGCACTATTACGCCGATTTACTGGGGACACCGGCGGACACGGTGTGCATCGACGTCCAGTCGCCGTTTCATGCCGATCAACTGCAAGTGCACATCGTCGACCAGATTTCCACGCGGTTCGTGCATCGCCAGTCCTCCCTCGAACCGATCGTGGACTTGATCGCCAGACAGTTCTGCGCACGCCCCGGCAATTACCTGGCGTTTTTCAGCAGCTTCGATTATTTGCGGCAGGTGGCGCAGCTGCTCGCCGAGAAGCATCCGCACATCAGTCTGTGGTCGCAGTCCCGAGGCATGAGCGAAGCGCAACGTCAGCAGTTTCTCGATCGGTTTCACGCCGACGGCCAGGGTGTCGGTTTTGCGGTGCTTGGCGGGGCCTTTGGTGAAGGCATCGATTTGCCTGGTGCCCGGCTGATCGGCGCATTTATCGCCACCTTGGGGCTGGCGCAGCTCAATCCGGTGAACGAGCAACTGAAACGGCGCATGGCCGCCATTTTTGGCGCCGGTTACGACTACACCTATCTGTTTCCAGGCGTACAGAAAGTGGTGCAGGCCGCTGGACGGGTGATCCGCACCCAGCAGGATCAAGGGGTGGTGATGTTGATCGACGACCGTTTTGGCGAGAACAGGGTCAAGCAGTTGTTGCCGCGTTGGTGGGCCATTGCTCCGACGTTTTTTCGCTCTGCGTCGTAGGGATTTTTACCTTAAAAAACAGATACATACCTTGATTTAAACAACGACTTGAACAATCGGCGTACGCACGCTTTATTGAAGGGGCTGGATATCACAACCCAATTCTTTGATAAGGAAATCAAGGTATGTCAGAAGCACCGCAATACAGCTACTCCCCAGACGACGTGACCCAGGCGTTCGACGAGATCTTCCCCACGCTCTTCGCCGGCAAAACTGCCGAAACCATCCCAAAGTTGCTGATCACTGCGGGAGTGGAGGGCTCGGGCAAGACTTACCTGCTGGAAAAGAGCTTGCTGCCATCCGGGAATTACGGGAACTACATTCGACTGTACCTGCCCGAATATCGAAAGAAACACCCGCATTACGCCGATATGATCAAGCTCGGTGTCTTGCACGCCTACGAACATTCAGAAGCGTTTATCAGGGAACTCGGTTCGAAAATCTTCGCCAATGCGCTTACTCACAAATACAACATCATCATGGAGTGCGCGTTCGATGACATTGGTTTTGCCGGATTGGCAAAATTTGTTCCCGGCTACCAACTCGAAGTCCATGTCGTGGGTTGTAATCATGCGTTCGCCCATATTTCCAGCATCAAAAGAGCGTTCACCAGTCTGGAAAAGCAGGAACTGGAGCGTTTTGTCAGCTATTCGAGGGTTGAATCGAGCATCAGTAACGCTCCGGCGGTTCTGGTCGCGTTCGAGTTCCTGGCAAAGGAAGTGAGCGGTTCACAAATTTTCTTGTATGAGCGCGGGATGGGCAAACTGAACGACCGAGTGCTGCGCGCTCACAGTACCTACACTCTGGACGCCACGGGCAAGCTGTCCGAAGTTTCGCAGTTGCAGGCATATGCGTATAGCGCCTATGACAAAATTCTCAGGAATACTGTCTATTCGATGGAAGAGCGTGATGAAATGGTCAAGGAATGCCATTTGCAACTAATGAGAACCAGTGCACATGCAAAGCATGTCCCTGATTTTGTGTACAACGACCTGTATTCCTATATCACCAAATACGTGTATCGCTAAGCTGGCGTAACGGTTAATCGATGCGGCCGCGTCCTTGGACCCAGCCCTGTAGGAGCGAGCTTGCTCCTACAGGGATTTTCGTTGTTGCTGAGGGGGTATCAGGCCTTGAGGTTGCGCAAGCTGCGCTCCATTCGCGCAATGCCTTCTTCCATCAGTGATCGTGGGCAGCCGAAGTTCAGGCGCACGAACTGCTTGCAGTCATCGCCAAAGTCCAGCCCGGCGCTCAATCCAACTTTGGCCTGTTCGAGGAAGAACTGTTGCGGGTTGTCCAGCCCCAGTGCCGTGCAGTCGAGCCACGCCAGATAAGTGCTTTGCGGCAGGTTCATGGTGATACCCGGCAGGCGGGTGCGCACGGCCTCGGCGAGGAAATCGCGGTTGCCTTGCAGGTAGACCTTCAACTCGGCCAGCCATGGCGCCGCTTCGCTGTAGGCGACACGGGTGGCTTCCATGCCCAGCGGATTGACGCTGTCGACCATACCGCAACGAGCGTGGTTGACCTTCTCGCGCAGGTGACGGTCCTGGATGATCATGAACGAGGTCTTGAGACCTGCGATGTTATAGGCCTTGCTCGCCGACATCAGCGTGATGGTGCGCTGGGCCACTTGCGCGCTCAATGTGGCCATCGGAATGTGCTGGCGCCCGTCGTAGCACAACTCGGCGTGGATCTCGTCGGAAATGATCCAGGCATCATGCTCAAGGCAAATGTCGGCAATGGCTTGCAGCTCTGCGCGGGGGAAGGCCTTGCCCAGCGGGTTATGCGGGTTGCTCAGCAGCAAGGCGCCGCCGCCCTGCAGCGACTGGCTCAAGGTATCCAGCGGCGTGGTGTAGGTGCCATCGGCTTGCGCATCGAAGTTCAGCTCGACCTTGTTCAGGCCCCAATGCCCGGGTGCGTGGCGCAGCGGCGGGTAGTTCGGCACCTGCACAACGACGTTCTGTGACGCCTGCACCAGGGCCTTCAGCGCCATGTTGAAGCCGGACTCGACGCCCGGCAGGAAGATCAGCTCCTGGGGCTCGACGCGCCAGGCGTACTTGTTCCAGAGGTCGGCGACGATCGCCTCGCGCAGGTCATCCCGGGCCACGCTGTAACCGACCATCGGGTGTTCCAGGCGTTTTTGCAGGGCCTGGATGATCACCGGCGGCGCGGCGAAATCCATGTCGGCGACCCACATTGGCAATACGTCGGCCGGGTAGCGGCTCCATTTTGTACTGCCGGTGTTGTGACGGTCGAACACCTGATCAAAATCGAAAGTCATGCGGGATCTCGTAGAAGCGGGGTTGAACATGCGCCAATGATAAGCGCCAACCCCCTGTAGGAGCGAGCCTGCTCGCGAWGGWGTGTCAGATACGGTGATGTCGACTGACACACCATCGCGAGCAGGCTCGCTCCTACAAGGATCTTCACGACCCGCTGGATTTGCCCGACGGTCGGTTTTCACACAAAGCACTAGTGCATTGACTACAGTTTGTAGTGTCGGCAGTCAGACTGCCACCACCGCGGTTGTTCAAAATGGCCCGGCCATGTACCGGGTTCCACCTGATCAGGAGTGCACGATGGATCTCAGCCGTCGTCAGTTCTTCAAGGTCGCCGGTATCGGCCTTGCAGGCTCTAGCCTGGGCGCGTTGGGCATGGCCCCGACGACAGCCTTTGCCGAACAGGTGCGTCATTTCAAGCTCGCCCACACCCATGAAACCCGCAACACCTGTCCGTATTGCTCGGTCGGCTGCGGGTTGATCATGTACAGCCAGGGCGATGACGCGAAGAATGTCGCGCAAAACATCATCCACATCGAAGGCGACGCCGACCACCCGGTCAACCGCGGCACCCTTTGCCCCAAAGGCGCGGGCCTGCTGGACTTCATTCACAGTCCCAGTCGTCTCCAGTACCCGCAGGTGCGCAAGCCTGGCACCACGGAGTGGACGCGAATCTCCTGGGATGAAGCGCTCGATCGCATCGCCGACCTGATGAAGGCCGACCGCGACGCCAACTTCATCGAGAAGAACGCCCAGGGGCAAACAGTGAACCGCTGGTTGACCACCGGTTTTCTCGCGGCGTCGGCATCGTCAAACGAAGCGGGTTACATCACCCACAAGGTGGTTCGCAGTCTCGGCATGCTGGGGTTCGATRACCAGGCGCGTGTCTGACACGGCCCGACGGTGGCAAGTCTTGCCCCGACGTACGGCCGTGGTGCCATGACCAACCACTGGACCGATATCGCCAACGCGAATCTGGTTCTGGTGATGGGCGGCAACGCAGCAGAAGCGCACCCGTGCGGCTTCAAATGGGTGACCGAAGCCAAGGCGCACAACAAGGCGCGGCTGATCGTGGTCGACCCGCGTTTCACCCGTACGGCCTCGGTGGCCGACTATTACGCGCCGATCCGCACCGGCACCGACATTGCCTTCATGGGCGGGCTGATCAATTACCTGCTGACCGAGGACAAGATCCAGCACGAATACGTGCGGGCCTATACGGACGTGTCGTTCATCGTCAAGGCCAACTACGGTTTCGAGGACGGGTTGTTCAGCGGTTACGACGCGAGCAAGCGCACCTACACCGACAAGTCCGGCTGGGGCTACGAAATAGGCGAGGACGGCTTCGCCAAAGTCGACCCGACCTTGCAAGACCCACGCTGCGTCTACCAATTGATGAAGCAGCATTACAGCCGCTACACCCTGGAGCTGGCCAGTCAGGTCTGCGGCATGCCCGTGGACGCGATGCAGAAAATCTGGGAAGAGATCGCCACCTGCTCGCAACCGGGCAAAACCATGACGATTCTCTACGCGCTGGGCTGGACCCAGCACTCAACCGGCTCGCAGATGATCCGTAGCGCGGCCATGGTGCAATTGCTGCTGGGCAACGTCGGCATGCCGGGCGGGGGCGTCAACGCCCTGCGCGGGCACTCCAATATTCAGGGCCTGACCGACCTGGGATTGCTGTCCAACCTGTTGCCTGGTTACCTGACCTTGCCGGCCGAGGCCGAACAGGATTACAACGCCTACATTGCCAAACGTGCACTCAAGCCGCTGCGTCCCGGGCAGATGTCCTACTGGCAGAACTACGGCAAGTTCCACGTCAGTCTGATGAAGGCCTGGTACGGCGCCAATGCCACCGCCGAGAATCACTGGGGTTACGACTGGCTGCCCAAGCTGGACATTCCCGGCTACGACATCCTGAAAATGTTCGACATGATGAGCAAGGGCGAGGTCAATGGCTACCTGTGCCAGGGCTTCAACCCGATCGCCGCCTTGCCGGACAAAAACCGGGTGATGAAGGCGCTGGCGAAACTCAAGTGGCTGGTGGTGATGGACCCACTGGCCACCGAAACCTCGGAGTTCTGGCGCAACGTCGGGCCTTACAACGACGTGGAAACGGCCAGCATCCAGACCGAAGTCATCCGCCTGCCCGCCACCTGCTTCGCCGAAGAAAACGGTTCGCTGGTCAACAGCGGCCGCTGGCTGCAATGGCACTGGAAGGGTGCCGATGGCCCGGGGCAGGCGCGCACCGACGTGAAAATCATGGCCGAGCTGTTCTTGCGCCTGCGCAAGCGTTACCAGGCCAACGGCGGTGCCTGGGCCGAGCCGATCCTCAAGCTCGACTGGCCCTACAAGGTACCGGATGACCCGACGCCGGAAGAGCTCGCCCGGGAATTCAACGGCTACGCCATCGCCGATGTCACCGACGCCTCGGGTGCGGTGGTCAAGGCCGGTCAACAGTTGTCCGGCTTCGGCCAGCTCAAGGACGATGGCAGCACGGCATCCGGTTGCTGGATTTTCTGCGGCAGCTGGACCGAGCAGGGCAACAACATGGCCCGGCGCGATAACAGCGACCCTTTCGGGATGAAGCAGAACCTCGGCTGGGCCTGGGCCTGGCCGGCAAATCGACGGATCCTCTATAACCGCGCCTCGTGCGACCCGAAAGGCAAACCATGGGACGCGAACAAACGGGTGGTGTGGTGGAACGGCAAGGTCTGGACCGGCACCGACGTGCCCGACTACAAAGTCGACGCCGCACCGGAAGCGGGCATCAACCCGTTCATCATGAACCCCGAAGGCGTGGCGCGTTTCTTCGCCCTCGACAAGATGAACGAAGGGCCGTTCCCGGAACACTATGAGCCGTTCGAGACACCCATCGGCATCAACCCGATGCACCCCAACAACAAGCAGGCGACCAGCAACCCGGCCGGGCGGATCTTCGATTCAGTCTGGGACACCCTCGGGCAGGCCAAGGACTTCCCGTATGCGGCGACCAGCTACCGGCTGACCGAACACTTCCACTTCTGGACCAAGCATTGCCCGATCAACGCCGTTACCCAACCCGAACAATTCGTCGAAATCGGCGAGGTGCTGGCCAAGGAGAAGGGCATTGCTGCCGGTGACCGAGTAAGGGTCAGCTCCAAACGCGGGCATATCGAAGCGGTGGCGGTAGTGACCAAGCGGATTCGTCCGCTGCAGGTCAACAATCAGGTAGTTCACCAGATCGGTATCCCCTTGCACTGGGGCTTCACCGGCGCCACCCGTCACGGCTACCTGACCAACACCCTGGTGCCGTTCCTCGGCGATGGCAACACCCAGACCCCGGAATCCAAGTCATTCCTGGTCAACGTGGAGAAAGTCTAAATGGCCAGCCAAGACATCATTGCCCGCTCGGCCACCACCACCCCCGCGCCGTCGATACGCGGCGTGGAGGAAGTCGCCAAGCTGATCGACACCACCAAATGCATCGGCTGCAAGGCCTGCCAGGTCGCCTGCTCGGAATGGAACGAGTTGCGTGACGAGGTCGGTCACAACCATGGCACCTACGGCAACCCGCAGGACCTCACCGCAGAAACCTGGACCTTGATGCGCTTCACCGAGCACGAGACCGACGCCGGCAACCTGGAATGGCTGATCCGCAAGGACGGCTGCATGCACTGCGCCGAGCCCGGTTGCCTGGCGGCATGCCCCAGCCCGGGGGCGATCATCAAGCACGCCAATGGCATCGTCGATTTCGATCAGGACCACTGCATTGGCTGCGGCTACTGCATCACCGGTTGTCCGTTCAACATTCCACGGATCTCGCAGAAGGATCACAAGGCCTACAAATGTACGTTGTGCTCGGACCGGGTGGCGGTAGGGCTGGAACCGGCCTGCGTGAAAACCTGCCCGACCGGTGCCATCGTGTTCGGCTCCAAGGACGACATGAAGGAACATGCCGCCGAGCGTATCGTTGATCTCAAGAGCCGCGGCTTTGAAAACGCCGGTCTGTATGACCCCGCGGGCGTCGGCGGCACCCACGTGATGTACGTACTGCACCACGCCGATACGCCGAAACTGTACGCCGGTTTGCCGGCCGATCCGATCATCAGTCCCTTGGTCAACCTGTGGAAAGGCGTGAGCAAACCTCTGGCGCTGCTGGCCATGGGCGCGGCGGTGCTGGCCGGGTTCTTCCACTACGTGCGGGTCGGCCCGCAAGTGGTCGAAGAGGATGAACATCCGAGCCCGCCGGATACCTCGGTGCACGAAGTCGACCCGGCGGTGCATACCTTCGATCCCCGTGGGGAGGGTAAGCCATGAGCGGCAAGACGATCCTGCGCTATACCAGCAACCAGCGCACCAATCACTGGCTGGTGGCGATTCTGTTCCTCATGGCCGGGCTGTCCGGGCTGGCGCTGTTCCACCCGGCGCTGTTCTGGCTGAGCAACCTGTTCGGCGGCGGTCCGTGGACGCGCATTCTGCATCCGTTCATGGGCGTATTGATGTTCCTGCTGTTCCTCGGATTAGTGCTGCGTTTCTGGCGCGCCAACTACTTCATCGCCAACGATCGGCTATGGCTCAAGCGCATCGACCGGGTGATGCTGAACCAGGAGGAGGGCGTTCCGCCCATTGGCAAGTACAACCCCGGGCAGAAGTTGCTGTTCTGGACTTTACTGCTGTGCATGCTGGTGTTGCTGTTCAGCGGCCTGGTGATCTGGCGCGCGTATTTCAGCGATTACTTCGGCATCACGCTTATCCGCTGGGCGAGTTTGCTGCATGCGCTGGCCGCTTTCGTGCTGATCCTGAGCATCATCGTGCACATCTATGCCGGGATCTGGATCAAGGGCTCGGTCAGCGCCATGGTGCACGGCTGGGTCAGCCGCGCCTGGGCCAGGAAACACCACGAACTCTGGTATCGCCAAGTAACTCAAGATGAGACCCGCGACGTAGCACCCAAGCGGCCGATCACCAAAAAGGGCTGACATTTGCCAACCATCCTCGAACCCGGAGAAATAGAAGCGGCGGCCAGTTCGCCGCCGTTTCTGTACATGCCACCGCATAACCTGTTCAGCCTGCGCGCCCTGCGCCTGGAAACGCTGGCCGAAGGGCACCCGCTGGCCGATTACCTGCGCCTGATTGCCGGATTGTGCCGGGTGCAACAACAGGTGCTGGACGACCCGCCGCTGAGCGACCCCCTCGACCGGCAGCGCATCGAATTGTGCCAGCAACACGGCCTGCCGCCGTTCGCGGCCGACAGCCTGGCGCGCGAAGACGATTGGCAGCTTTACCTCGATGCTTTGCTGCAGCGCTATAGCGCACCGTCACAATCTGCCGTGGMCGATGCCGTGCAAACCTTGCGCCTGGCCGGTGCCGGGCAGCGTCGCGCCTGGGCGGTGGCGTTGATCAGCGGCCAGTATTCGCTGGTGTCGGCAGCATTGGTGCCGTTTCTCGGTGCGGCGCTGCAAACAGCCTGGAGCCACTGGCTGTTGAGCACGCCCAATCTGCAACTAACCCCCGGTGACAGCCTCAGCCAGTGCCCGGCCTGTGGCTCGCCGGCCATGGCCGGGGTCATCCGCCATCGTGGCAAGTACAATGGTTTGCGTTATCTGGTCTGTTCGCTGTGCGCCTGCGAGTGGCATGTGGTGCGGGTCAAGTGCGTGTATTGCGAGCAGAGCAAGGGCCTGGAATACCTCAGCCTTGAAGATGATCGGCATGCCGCCAACCAGGCACCATTGCGCGCCGAAGTCTGCCCCGGTTGCAACAGCTATCTTAAGTTGCTCTATCTGGAGAACGATGCGGATGCCGAAGCGCTATCGGCAGACCTGTCCAGCCTGATGCTCGACATGCGTCTGACCCAGGACGGTTATCAGCGTCTGGCGCCGAATCTGTTGTTGGCGCCGGGAGACGAATAAGCGCAGCGTCTACACTCTGGCGCGAGGGTCTTTCGTTTTCAGGAGCGCCAGATGTCTGCACGCGGTGCCAGCCAGCCTCTGCGTCTACCTTCCATCGACAGTTTGTTGCGGCACCCGGCGTGCCTGCCGTTGGCCGAGCGCTATGGACGCGACGCCTTGCTGAATACCTTGCGGCTTTTGCTGGATGAGTTGCGCGAAGGGGCGCAGCAGGGATTGCTCGAACCTGCAGAAGTCAGCGCCGAAGTGCTGGCGGGCAGGGTCGGCGAACGATTGACAACCCAGCATCGCAGCCAGGTGCACCGGGTGTTCAACCTCACTGGCACGGTGCTGCACACCAATCTCGGGCGGGCGTTGTTGCCTGAAGAGGCGATTGAGGCGGTGCAAATGGCGGCCCGCTATCCGCTTAACCTGGAATTTGACCTGCGCAGCGGCAAGCGCGGTGACCGCGACGACCTGATCGAAGGCTTGATCCTCGAACTGACCGGCGCCGAAGCTGTGACCGTGGTCAATAACAATGCCGCAGCGGTCTTGCTGACTCTCAACAGCCTGGGCGCGCGCAAGGAAGGGATTATTTCCCGGGGCGAACTGATTGAAATCGGTGGCGCCTTTCGCATCCCCGACATCATGGCCCGCGCCGGGGTGAAGCTGGTTGAGGTCGGCACCACCAACCGCACCCATGCCCGCGACTACGAGGCCGCCATTGGCCCGCGCAGCGGATTGATCCTGCGCGTGCATGCGAGCAACTACAGCATTCAAGGCTTCACCACGCGTGTGGCGACGGCTGAACTGGCGCAAATTGCCCACCAGCATGGACTGCCGTTGCTTGAAGACCTCGGCAGCGGCAGCCTGCTGGACCTGACCCGCTGGGGCTTGCCCGCCGAACCGACGGTACGCCAGGCGCTGCTCGATGGCGCGGACATCGTTACCTTCAGTGGCGACAAACTGCTTGGCGGGCCGCAAGCCGGGCTTATCGTCGGTCGCAAGGAGTTGATCGCCAGGATCAAGAAAAACCCGCTCAAGCGTGCGCTGCGGGTCGACAAAATGACCCTGGCGGCCCTGGAAGCGGTGTTGGCTTTGTACCGCAACCCGGACCGACTCGCCGAGCGCTTGCCGAGCCTGCGCCTGTTGACCCGGCCACAGGCCGATATCCTCGCCCAGGCCGAACGATTGCGGCCAGCGCTGGCCCAGGTGCTGGGTGAGGGCTGGAGCGTCAGTGCCATGCCGGCACTCGGCATGATCGGCAGCGGCAGCCAACCGGTGGCACGGCTGGCCAGTGCGGCGCTGTGTGTGCGACCACTCACTTCCAAGCGCTTGCGCGGGCGATCTTTGCTGAATCTTGAGCAGGCTTTGCGCGGTTTACCGATTGCGGTCCTCGGGCGCATTGACGATGACGCCCTGTGGCTGGACCTGCGGCAACTGGACGACGAGCCGGCATGGCTGGCGCAACTCGATCAATTACAAGTGGAGGGCCGGGCAGGGTGATTGTCGGCACCGCAGGGCACATCGACCATGGCAAAACCGCGCTGCTCCAGGCGCTGACCGGTCAGGCGGGTGACCGGCGCCGGGAAGAGCGCGAGCGCGGTATGACCATCGACCTCGGCTACCTGTATGCCGCGCTGGAGCCGGGAGCGGGAGCGGGCCTGACCGGTTTCATCGATGTTCCCGGCCATGAACGCTTCACCCACAACATGCTCGCCGGAGCGCAGGGCATCGATCTTGTGTTGCTGGTGGTGGCCGCCGATGACGGGGTGATGCCGCAGACCCGCGAGCATCTGGCGATTGTCGAGCTGCTCGGCATTCCCCGGGCGCTGGTGGCCATCACCAAATGCGACCGGGTCGATGGTGCCCGGGTGCAGGCTGTTCGCGAGCAGGTGGGCGCATTACTGGCGCCCGGTCCGTATGCCGGTGCACCGCTGATGGCGCTGTCGAGCGTGACCTTTGATGGCATCGACACCTTGCGCCAGGCGTTGCTCGATGCCCAGCGCGAGGTGTCGCAACGCAGCACCGAAGGTGGTTTTCGCCTGGCGATCGATCGGGCCTTCAGCGTGGCCGGGGCCGGTATCGTGGTGACCGGTACGGCGCTGTCCGGCCGGGTCGCGGTGGGGGATACCTTGCTACTGGGGCCACAAGGCAAACCGGTGCGCATTCGCGGCCTGCACGCGCAAAACCAGGTCGCCGACCATGCCTTTGCCGGCCAGCGCGTGGCGTTGAACCTGAGTGCCGAACGGCTGGCCCTGGAGCACATCCATCGCGGCCACTGGTTGCTGGCCGCCGGCTTGTATGCGCCCACCCAACGGCTGGACTTCGACATGCAGTTGCTCCCCGGTGAACCCCGCGCCTTCGAGCACTTTCAACCGGTGCACGTGCACCTCGGCACCCAGGACGTCACCGGGCGAGTCGCCTTGCTCGAAGGCACCAGCCTGGCGCCCGGTGAGCGGATGTTGGCCCAACTGTTGCTCAATACACCGGTGCATGCGGTGAAAGGCGATCCGCTGATCCTGCGCGACCAGAGTGCCCAACGTACGCTGGGCGGCGGCCGGGTGCTCGACCCGTTTGCTCCCACTCGGCAACGCCGCAGCCCCGAACGATTGGCGCAGCTGCATGCATTGGTGAACAGCGCAAAGCTGGAGGATGTTTTGCCGGCATTGCTGGCCCATAGCGACAGCGGGCTCGATCCGCAGCGCCTGGAACGGCAGTTCAACCGACTGCGCAGCAGCTGGGTGTTGCCCGCTGACGTGCGCTGGGTCGAAACCCGTCAAGGCGCGTTGCTGTTCAGCGCCAGTCGTTGGGAAGCCTTGAAAGCGGCCGTACTGGAGCAACTCGCGCGCTTGCATCAACTCGAACCGGATCAAATGGGGCCGGACCGGGATCGTTTGCGCCGATTTACCGGTAGCACTCTGGAACGCGCAACATTTATCACCCTGCTCGAGGAGTTACTGGCCAGCGGCGACATCGCCAGCAGCGGTCCGTGGTTGCATCTGCCCGGGCATCAGGTGCGTTTGAGCGAAGAGGACGAAGCCCTGTGGCGACACGTGCAGCCGCTGTTCGAACAGGCCGGTTTCGACCCGCCCTGGGTGCGCGACCTGGGGCATGAGGAAGCGGACGTGCGCGATTTGCTGCGCAAAATGGCGCGCCTGGGCTTGATGCACCAGGTGGTGCGCGATCTGTTTTACACCGACAGCATGATCCACCGATTGGCGGCTATGCTGTTGCAACTGGCAGACGCCAACCCGGTGATTCAGGTGGCGGCGTTTCGTGATGCCGTGGGCCTGGGGCGCAAGCGCAGCATTCAGATACTGGAGTACTTCGACCGTATCGGTCTGACACGACGCTTGGGTGATCGCCGGCAGATTCGCCTGGACAGTGCGTTGGCCCAGCACACAGAACACTGATTCAAAGGCATGACTTCAAGGAAGGCAATCGCGCCCGGTGGCGCGGCCGGGCTTCAAACCCGGTTGGGGACGGCATCCGTTCCCGGGCAGGTTCGACTCCGGCTGCCTTCCGCCACTTTCCACTCAGAACGGCCCAAAGTTCAACGGGTACTGGATGACCACGTACACCCGGTCGATGTCATCGCCGGCCTGGGCCGCGTTGGCCCGGTGCGACACATGGGACAGTTGCAACGACAAGTCCTTGGCCACCCCGGATTGCACGATGTACTTCAAGTCAATGTCCCGCTCCCAGTGCTTGCCCCCGTCACCTTGTTGCGGTGTGAAGGTGCCGGTCGCCGGGTCGAACGGGTTGTAGGCCCCGCCTTGTGGCGCATGGGTGCCGTCGATCTGGTCGCCGGTGACGTAGCGGGCCATGAACTTCAGGCCGGGTACCCCGAAGGTGGCCAGGTCCAGGTCGTAGCGAACCTGCCAGGAGCGTTCGCGGGCGCCGTTGAAGTCGGCGTACTTGATCGAGTTGGCGAGGTAGATGGAGTCGCCACCGACAAAATCGAACGGCGTATCACCGTTGATCTTCTGATAGGCCAGGGTGAAACCATGGGCACCCAGCGTGTATCGGCCGGACAGGCTGTACGCCGTGTTGTCGATGGCGCCGGCCAGCGCTTGACCGGTGTCCCGGGTGTGATAGAGGTTGGCGTCGAGGAACACTTCGGACTGCTTGAAGTGCAGGTTGCCGTAGTACTGATGCCAGGTGTCGGTCAGCTCCGAAGCGTACAGGGCGCCACCGACCGGACTTTGGGTAAACAGATCGGCGCCGACAAACGAAATGCCGCCGGCCTCGGTGTTGGCGCCATAACCGAAAAAGTTGCCCTTGCCTGACGCACTGTCCTGATTCTTGAACGCCGTGAAGTGGCCGGCCTGCAGGTTCATTCCGTCGATTTCGCGGCTGTCGAGCAGAAAACCGGTGGCGTACTCTGGTTGCAGGCGTTTGTCCGCGGTGTCGAACACCGGGGATTCGACCTCCATTTCGCCAAACGCCAGGGTGGTCTTCGATGCCTTGAGCTTGATCGCGCCGCCACCGCTGGAGTAGTCGCTTTCGCTGCGGCCGTCACTGCCCACCGGCAGCAATCCGGTCCCGGAATGGCCCTTGCCGCCATCGAGTTTCAATCCCAGAAAAGCATGGGCATCGAGGCCGAAGCCGACGGTTCCTGGTGTGAATCCGGATGTAAAAGCACCGATAAATCCCTGAGCCCATTCGGCTTTGTAGCTCTTACCGGTTGGCGAGGGGGATCGATAGTCGCTGTTCAGATAAAAGTTTCGGCTGAGTACGCCAAGCGTTGCGCCGTCGAGAAATCCTTCTGCGCCTTGTGCTGGTTCATCGGCCAGTGAGTGGGTAGCGAACAGGCAGAAGCACAGGGCAATCGTCACCCTGAAGTCTTGCGGGAAGAGGGTCATCAATGGCTCACCACAGGGGGTAGCGACTGCGATGATTCACTGTAGGAGCGAGCTTGCTCGCGATGGTCGTTAACGATAACGCGTGTTTACTGGCTAAACGCGGCGCTCTTGAGACCATCGCGAGCAAGCTCGCTCCTACAGGAGTCCGCTTGCAGTCGCTGGTTTTTTCAACGGACCTTAATGGCCTTCGGATGCACCAAACATGGTCTTGGCGTAGATCAGGCCCAGACCGTAGGCACCACCGTTGGCAATCGAGGTTTTCACAGTTTCGTCGTAGGTCTCGGTGCGGGCCCAGTCGCGTTGCAGTTCCAGCAGGTATTGCAGCGAGGTCATCGGCCGGGCGCCGATCTGGATCATGCGCTGCATGGCCATTTCATGGGCTTCGGTGCTGACGTCGCCACAGGCGTCGGCAATCACATACACCTCGAAGCCCTGATCGATCGCCGACAACGCCGGGCCGACGATGCAAACAGAGGTCCACAGACYGGCGAGGACGATCTTCTGCTTGCCGATGGCGTTGACCTCCACGGCAATGCGCTCGTCTTCCCAGGTGTTCATGCTGGTGCGGTCGATGACGTTGTGTTCCGGGAACACGGCTTTGATTTCGTCGAAGATCGGCCCGGAAAAACTCTTCTCGGCGACGGTGGTGAGGATGGTCGAGACCTTGAAGCCACGCGCTGCCTTGGCCACCAGTGCGGCGTTGTTGCGCAGGGTGACAGCGTCGATCGACTTGGTCGCGAAGGACATCTGTGACTGGTGATCGATCATGATCAGGGTGTGGTCGGTCGGGGTCAGCAGGGTTTTGCCGGGAACTGCTTTTGCAATGGCCATGACAGGGTCCTTACGGGGTGTGAATGAGGACGTCATGGTTACGTAGATCGGGTCGGGAATATTGAATCGGTGTGCTGTCTTTGACCGACGTGTGCAGTGAGCGAGGCGCGTACCTGTAGGAGCGAGCCTGCTCGCGATGAGGCCGGTACATTCAATAATGATGTCGGCTGACATGCCGCCATCGCGAGCAAGCTCGCTCCCACAGGGATTTGTGTTTAATCCGGTTCAGTTCGTTTTGACCACGGGCGGTGGGGTCCATTGGCCGTTGAGTGCTTCGGACTCTGGCCAGTAAGCCCGGATGTACAGCGAAAAGTTGGCGTCCCCGGGCGAGGGCAGCCAGTTGCTTTCCTTGTCCTTGCCGGGTGATTCGCTTTGCACGTAAAGGGTCAGCGAGCCATCAGGGTTGGTTTGCAGGGACTTGTTCCTGGTGCCAATGGAATAGCGCTTGAGGGCATTCGGGACGAAGAAATGTTGTTCGTTGTACAGCGTCAGCGACCAGAAGCCTCTGACCGGCGGCAGCTTGCCTTTGGCGAATGTCACGCTGTAACCGTACTGACCGTTGAGGCGCAGGCCGTTCTCATCCAGGTCCTGGTAGAAGTATTTGGCCTCTTTCTGCTGGTTCACGAAAATGTTCGAGCGCGCCACGGCGGTACGGCTGAAATAGTCGGTGCCGAACGCTGCGCCGTTGCTCACTGTGCTCCAGTGATCGGGCAATTGCAGGCCATAGTTGCGGAACTGCAACAGCGGGTCGATCACTTCGCTGTCGGCCTTCTTCGCTTCGTCGATCATCGCGGCCCGAAGTTTAGGGTCGGCCTTGGCGATGGCCGCGAGGGCGGCCATTTGCGCGTAGCGGGCTTCTTCGCCCGGCAATGGCTTGGCATCCTTGAGCAGGGCCGGCAGTTCGTCGAAGAAACTCTCCGGTACCACCCATTTGGTTTCGGCGCTGCCTTCGGAAGCCTGGGCCGGGAATTTCGGCAGCCTGGCCCAGGCACGCTTCTTCATCTTGCCGTCGTACTGCGACAGTGGGTACATGTCGATACCCGACAGTGCCGGCTGCACAGCCAGACGGTCGGTAGCGGTGTCATCCAGGAATACCCGCGGGATCACGAACCCGGTGTTGGTGCGCGCCCGGTACACCCGTTTGATGCCGGGCGGCACCTTGCCGTTCCAGTCCGGGCCGACCAGCAGGTAGAAACCCGGTTGGGTGTTATACATTTTGCCCAGTTCGGCAAAGCTGTCGGAACGCAGGTCGACCACCTGATACACCCAGAAACGGCCGTCGAAGTCCGGCACTTGCAGCACCACCGGCTCAATGTCCAGGGCGATGCTGCCGGCGCCGTACACTACGTCCTGGTTCGGACAGGCCACCAGCCGCTCGGCCGGGTCGATGTAGTCGCCGAGCATCGACAACCGGTTGATCGGGGCCACGGGCACGATGCCGCCCAACAAACCGGGTTCGGGCAGGTCTTTGAACGCCTGGCGACGATTGAAGATGTTGGCCATCGGCCAACCCCAGAAATACGCCTCGCGCGCCATCATGCGCACGTACGGCTCAGTGACTTTGGTGCCGACGACGGGGCCCGCGACCGCGCTGGCGGCTGTGACTTCGACAGCGCGGCTCTGTGCCCCCGGCAGAGAAGTGGCGGCGAGCGTACTGGCAAAGGTCAAGGCAAAGAGGGCATGGCGTCGAGGCAAACGAATCATAAAGCGTCCTGACTTGTCAGCGGTCACCTGATGCAGGTGAGTCGCTGAAAAGATAGCTCATGTTTGCCGCAGCAATACCTGTAGGAGCCGGCTTGCCGGCGATGGACTCAAGTGCACCGCGTTTATCCAGTTCACACGCGTTATCGTTTACGACCATCGCCAGCAAGCTGGCTCCTACAAGGAACCGTGCCCACGAAGGTGGTTATTCGGCAACATCAGGCGAATGCCGGATCAGCCCTCAAAGATGATCCGCATCGATCACCGCCTTGGCGAACGCCTGCGGAGCTTCCTGCGGCAGGTTGTGGCCGATGCCGCCGTTGATCAGCCGGAACTCGTATTTACCGGTGAACCGCTTGGCATAGTCTTCGGGGGCCGGGTGCGGTGCGCCGTTGGCATCGCCTTCCAGGGTAATGGTCGGCACGCTGATGGACGGCGCCGTGGCCAGTTTCTGCTCCAGCGCATCGTACCGGCTCTCGCCCTGGACCAGGCCCAGGCGCCAGCGGTAGTTGAACACGGTGATGTCGACATGGTCCGGGTTATCCAGTGCCCTGGCGCTGCGGTCGAAGGTGGCGTCATCGAACGCCCATTTCGGCGAAGCCAGTTGCCAGATCAGCTTGGCGAAGTCGTGGGTGTTTCTCTCGTAACCGGCGCGACCACGGTCAGTGGCGAAGTAGAACTGATACCACCACTGCAATTCCGCCTTGGGTGGCAGCGGGTTCTTGCCGGCTGCCTGATTGCCGATCAGATAACCGCTGACCGAGACCAGTGCCTTGACCCGCTCCGGCCACAGCGCCGAGACAATATCGGCCGAACGCGCACCCCAGTCATAGCCACCGAGCACCGCTTGTTTGATCTTCAGGGCGTCCATGAAATCGATGACATCACTGGCCAGCGCAGCCGGCTGGCCGTTGCGCTGGGTTTCTACGGACAGGAAACGCGTATCGCCATAGCCGCGCGCATAGGGCATCAGCACCCGATAGCCCTTGGCGGCCAACAACGGCGCGACCTCGTCATAGCTGTGAATGTCGTACGGCCAGCCGTGGAGCAGGATCACCACCGGGCCGTTGGTCGGGCCAGTTTCGGCGTACGCCACATTCAGCAGTCCGGCGTTGACATGCTTGAGCGGGCCGAAGGGCAAGGGCGCCACCTGCGTGGTAGCGGCCGGGGTCGCCGCTGGCTGCGTGGTGGCGGCCGTTTGCGCGTGAGCTGCGCCAAGAGCGCCGAACAGGGTCAGCGCAAGGATCGAAGGGCCGACCAGGTGGCGGCGAGTGTTGCCGGTGTTGCTGTTGCGCAATGCCATCTTCATGGGATGTCTCCATTACCAGCCATGGGTCAGGGGTCCGGTCGGAGCCCCTTCAAACCTTACTTGCATTGAAACGCGGCAACGTATCCGGCCTGTGTCGAATCGCCGGGCGGATGAAAGCCTGTGTATCGAGCGTTCGCGTTTACACACTGTGATACATAGGGATCTAGTCTGAGCCTCTTTTCAGCTCGATTGACACACATAACCCGCGCTTGTTCGTCTCGTCCGAAAAGCTCAAGCGCACCCGAGCCCCCGTGCGCTCGGCGATGGCCCTGACGATGGACAAGCCCAGCCCCGAGCCTGCTTCTTCGGTGCCCACGCTGCGATAGAACGGGTCGAACACGCGCACTTGTTCATCGGCGGTGATGCCCGGGCCGGAGTCCTTGACCTGAAGGATTACGATTTCCTGTGCGAGCGCCACCGACAGGTCGACGCGTCCGCCACAAGGGGTGTAGCGGATCGCGTTGTCCACCAGGTTCTTGACCAGTATCAGCAGGTCCATTTCGTTGATGACGAGCTGCACGTCTTCGGTGCCTTCAACACCGATGTCGATGTTCTTGCGTTCCGCCAGGGGCAACAGGTCCTCCAGCACCCGTCGATAGACCTCATGCACCGAAACCGTGGTTTGCGGCCGCTCGGCGTTCGATTGCGCGGCGGCCAGGGCCAGCAACTGATCGATCAGCTTTCTGCTGCGCTCAATGCCGCAGGACAGCGGCAACAGGCGCTCGACGGCTTGCGTCGGCATGGGTGTGGCTTTCAGTCGCTCGGCTTGCAGAGACAGGGCTGTCATGGGTGAGCGCAGTTCGTGGGCGGCGTCGGCAATGAAGCGCCGCTGGGTTTCCATGGACTGCGCAACCCGCGCCAGCAAGCGATTGATGGCCACGACGAAAGGGCGGATCTCGGTTGGCAGATGGTGTTCGTCGATAGGGTGCAGGGCCTGTTTGTCGCGTCGGTCCAGGTCATCGGAGAGGGTGGCAATGGGGCGAAACAGCTTGTGCACCAGATCGCTCACCACCAGCAACAGCACCGGAAACAGAATGAGAAACGGCAGCAGGCTGCGCAAGGCGCTCTCGCGCGCCTCCTTGTCGCGAACCCCCGTCTCCTGGGCGACGACGATGCGCTCGCCCCGGGCGGTGGTCCTGACCAGTGCGCGAAAGTCTTCGCCAGCGATATTCAATGTCGACAAGCCATCGGCCAGCGTCGTGGAGAAGGGCAGCGGTATGACGCTGTCGTCGTGGTTGCCGGCGGCTTTGCTGCTGTCGGCCAGGTATTGCACGATGACCCTGGATTCTTCGTCGTCACCGGCGATTTTTTCGGTAGCGGGGTAGTGCAGGGTCATCTGCTGCCGATCGAACAGGATGGCCACCTGACGTAAGGTGTCGTCCTGCATTTCGTGGGCTTCGTCGAGGGCCGAGACGAACGCAAACATCCCGGCCAGCACCGCCACGATCAGGATGGCCAGCGACAGTGCGACCGACAGCCGTACCTGCACCGAGTCGCTCAAGCGCTTTTTGAAACCATCCATCCCATACCCCTGACGTTCTTGATGACCTGGTTGCCCAGCTTGCGTCGCAGCGAATGAATCAGAAACTCCACCGCGTTGCTTTCCACTTCGTTGCCCCAGCCGTAGAGGCGGTCTTCGAGTTCGCTGCGCGAGAGGATCGCCCCCGGGCGGATCAGCAGGGCCTGTAACAAGGCGAACTCGCGGCTGGACAGTTGCACGTCGGGGTTCTCGGCAGTGCTCGCCTGTTTCGACACCAGGTCCAGCGCCACCACACCGTTGTCCAGCAATGACTGGGCGCTCCCGCCGTTACGGCGCAGCACAGCGCGCATGCGGGCCAGCAACTCGGCCATGTCGAAGGGTTTGAGCAGGTAGTCGTCGGCACCACCGTCGAGGCCACGCAGGCGATCGTCGAGGCTGTCCCGTGCGGTGATGATCAGCAGAGGCACCGGGTTGTTGCGGGCGCGAATGCTGTCGAGCACATCGAGCCCGTCCTTGCCTGGCAATCCGAGGTCCAGCAGCACCAGGTCGTAGGGCTGGGTCTGCAGCGCCGAGAGTGCGGTAAGGCCGTTTTTCACCCAGTCGGTCGCGTAGCTCGCATCACTCAGTGCGCCCTGGATGGCGTCTCCGATCATCGGGTCATCTTCGACCAGCAATATGCGCATGTCCCGCTCCGAAAAAAAGGCGCGGCGGCCATGACCGTCGCGCCTGTATTGAAGCACCTGTACCGGCGTTTGTCCGCCCGGTTATTACACGCCTTTCATCGAATCGAAGGCCTTCATCAGCTCGTTCATGCGGGCCTTGCAATTGCTCTGTTGCGGACTGCTGGCGCGCAACGCGTCGAGCGCGCGGTCAATGGCCTTGTCCACTACATGCCAGTCGCTCGCAGCGCGCGGCTTGATGCCAGCTTCGGCGGAGTCCCAGGCGCTCTCCAGGTCCTTGATGCGGGCTTTCGCACCCGGCAGATCGTTTTTATCGACGATCGCGGCTACGTCGGCGGCGATAGTACGGAACTCGGACAGGTCACCCAGTTTTGAACCGGATTGGGTTTGGGCACTCATCGCACCGGATGTGGCGCCCGCAGCAGGTTTGTCGGCGGGTTTCGAGCAGCCGGCGGCGATGCTCAGCAGAAAGATCGACGAGACAATGGCGACGTGACGAATGATGTTTTGAAAAGGGCGCATGACGATTCCTTGATGGACTATTAAGTGTTACTGAGTGACGGGCTTGCGGTTGCCGACGCTGATCTGCGCTACCGCAACCAACAGGACGATGACGCACAGGAAGATCGCGCTGGTCCAGGTGGCGCCCATGCCGAGGCCACCGTAAGTCTTGGACTGGGTCAGCAAGTCGCCCAGAGAAGCACCGAACGGACGGGTCAGGATGTAGGCGACCCAGAATGACCGCACCACGCTGGCCCCCAGGCGCCAGGCTACTAATGTCGCGGCGAGCAGCGCGGCGAAAATCACCGCGCCGAGGGTGAAGCCCAGACCCAGGGCCTCGGTGGCCAGGTCACCGGCTGCCGTACCGAGGGCAAAGGTGCAGAGCACGGTCGTCCAGTAGAACCACTCCCGGCGCGGGGTGACGATCTCGCGGATCGACAGGTTGTGCTCCACCCGGTACCAGACGAGAAAATTGAGTGCCAGCAGGACTGAAAACACGGCGGTGCTGGTGTACAGGCTAACGTCGAGTACATCGGTCAGGATGTCGGTGAGCTGCGTCCCGACGATGCTCACCAGCACCACGGTCAGCCAGTAGATCCAGGGCGAACAGGCGGTTTTGCGCGTCTGTATGAAGAGGGCGATGGCCAGCAATGTCGCCATGCCGACGCTGGTCCAGCCCAGGCCGAGGCCGGCATCGACGGCGAGAAAGTCCGCGCCGGTTTCACCCACCGTCGTGGACAAGATCTTGATCACCCAGAATGACAGGGTCACCTCGGGTACTTTGTTGAGCCATCCGGCTGTAACGGGTTTCATGGGCGGGTTGCCTCTCCTGTGCAGCGCCGAAGTTGCGCAAGGGAGACGATACGGGTCGAAACTTAGCTGAGACTGAGGGGCAGGGAAGTCGAGCGGTTTCTGATACGGCTTCGAGTCAGAGTAAAAGCCAACTCGAAGATTTAGCGTCACGATGTGTTTCGCCTTACTCAGAAATTTCATTTTTACCCGCCCAATGGGCATCGACCTCGAAAGTTGAGTGCGGGCAATGAAGTATCCCGCTTATATACGCCAATGATGCACACGGGAGGCGTTGATTGCGCCCAGGCAGCTTTTGCGCACGACGCAACATGACATTGCGCCATGTCCGTATTCTCTCGGTGGGGCGTGCCGCCTACTTTGTGACCTGACAATCATCAGGCGGGTGACCTTCATTGGAAAGTCACCGCGGTCGAACCTCAGGAGTTCATGGCATGAGCGTTTCAACCAGCGGCACAGCAGCGGCGATAACAAAAGCTTCAATGACGAGGGGAATGGTGCTTCTCTTTGCGTTTTGTTGTGGTGCCATCGTGGCCAACATCTATTACGCACAACCGATTATCAGCTTGATCGCCCCGGATATCGGCATGTCGAATGGCAGCGCCAGCTTTATCGTATCGCTGACTCAAATTGGTTACGCACTCGGATTGTTTTTCCTGGTTCCCTTGGCGGACCTCATGGAAAACCGCCGACTGATGATCGCGACGATCGTGGTTACAATCTTCAGCCTGATCGCCGCTGGTTTGGCCAGGCAACCGAGTGTGTTTCTTGTCGTCTCGGCACTCATCGGTTTCAGCTCGGTCTGCGTGCAGATGCTGATTCCATTGGCCGCGCATCTGACGCCGGAAGAGTCTCGCGGCCGAGTGGTGGGCGGGATCATGGGGGGCTTGCTGTTGGGGATCCTGCTTGCGCGTCCGCTGTCGAGCCTGGTTGCTGATCATTTTGGCTGGCGGGCAGTATTTATCGGCGCGGCTGCGTTGATGTTCGTCATCTCCATGGTGATCGGCATGACCATGCCCAAATGGCAACCGACCCATCGCGCGTCGTATGGGCAGTTGCTGAAGTCCCTTGGACAATTGTTTTACCGTGAGCCGGTATTGCGTCAACGAGCGCTCTATCAAGGGTTGATGTTTGCGGCGTTCAGCTTGTTCTGGACCGCTGTCCCCCTGGTATTGAGCCGTGAGTTCGGCCTCACGCAAAGTCAGATTGCGATTTTCTCTCTGGTCGGCGCCATCGGCGCAATCGCCGCACCTATCAGTGGTCGACTCGCTGATGCGGGGCACACTCGACGAGCCTCACAGTTGGCGATGATATTGGGTGCAGTGAGTTTCCTGCCGGCCTTCATCAATCCTTTTTACGGTGTGATCGGGTTAGCGGTTACGGGTATCGCGCTGGATTTTGCCGTGCAGATGAACATGGTGCTTGGGCAACGAGCCGTCTACGCCTTGGGCACTGCCAACCGAGGCCGTCTGAATGCGTTGTACATGATCAGCATCTTCATTGGCGGGGCGATCGGCTCCTCGGTGGCCAGCTCGCTTTATGAACACTTCAGCTGGTTGGCGATTGCCGCAGTCGGAAGTGCATTGTCACTGGCCACTCTGATCGCGTTCTTGATGGTGTCCCGTAGAAGCGGGCAGACCCACTGAGTAAATCCGTCGCCTGAACAAACGATTGGGGAGGGAGCCCCAAGTTCGTCATCAAATCCAATCAGTGATTCAATAGGCGCACCGTTCCCAGTCAGCGCCCGGTAACTCAAGGAGTGTCATGGACAAGCTGCTCGCATTGAAAATGTTCGTCCAGGCGGTGGATTCGAAGGGTTTTTCTTCTGCCGCACGACAATTAGGCATGGCTACGTCATCTGTAACCCGGATGATCGATGGGCTTGAGGCTGAACTGGGCGCTGTCCTGCTTAACCGCTCCCCCCGTCAAATCTCATTGTCAGATGCCGGGGCCGCCTACTATTTGAAAGCGCGGGAGGTGCTCAATGCTGTGGCCGAAGCGGATGCCTCAGTCACTGACCGTGGGGAAATCCCTGCGGGGCATCTGCGTATTTCGGTGCCGGTGGCGCTTGGACGGCGTCTCATTGCTCCGCATATCGCCTCGCTTTTGAAACGTTACCCGCAGTTGGTGTTGGACATGACACTTTCTGACGACATCGTCGAGTTGCTCGGCGAGCGCGTCGATCTATCGATACGGTTGGGATCGGCAGCAGCGATGGATGGTGTGGTCAGTCGTCCCATCGGTCATTTTCGGCGTCGGGCGGTTGCCAGCGCCGCGTACTTGAATACGCATGGCTTTCCCGAACAGCCTCTGGACCTGCTGCAGCACGAGTGCATGCGCTTCAGTTACGGGGCAAAGCAGCAGGTCTGGACGTTCCAAAAGGACGGTGAGGAGACGCGAGTGCCCATTGACGGCCGCTTCAAAAGCAACAATGCGGAGGTTTTGCGCGAAGTTGTACTGGCCGGCGGTGGGGTGGCGCTGTTACCGGATTGGCTCGTCGACGATGATATCGACAGCGGCGACTTGACGTCGTTGTTCGAGTCTTTTGTGATCAATCCCAACGATGCAAGTTCGGCCATTTCCGCGCTGTATCTTCCCAATCATCGCGGCTCCAGACGCGTCAATGCGTTTATCGATTTCATCAGTGAATTACTGGGGCCTGAACACCTCCCCGGGAATTGATCTGCTGGCGTCCTCAGAAGCCGGGTCGGGTTCATAGCCAGCGCATTCTTTTGTTTTGTATGATGCCTCGATGAAGCTCTAGTGAGGCGTTATGCAAGACTCAAAAAACGTAGACGAGAGAACGCCGGAAAAATCAGCGGACTCACAGGGCACCGTCAAAGCGGCGACTCGGCGCCTTTCTCCAGAGGTCCGGGAAAAGCAGATCGTGCACAAAGCCATCGAGCACTTTGCGACGTGCGGATTCTCGGGAAGCACCCGTGAGCTGGCGCGGCAACTGGACGTTACCCAGCCGTTGCTCTACCGCTATTTCCCCAGCAAAGAGGCATTGATCGACCGTGTTTACGACGAGGTATATCAGTGGGATGCCTCTTGGGAGACGATAATCAAGGATCGTTCGCAACCCCTTCAGGCTCGCCTGGTTCGTTTCTATACCTCATACGCAAACGTGATTTTGCGGCGAGAATGGATTCRCATCTTCGTTTTCGCCGGGTTGACCCGTGAAGGCATCAACGATCGGTATCTGGCCAAATTGCGTGAGCGAGTCTTCATTCCTGTTATTGCGGAAATTCGCCATGCCCATGGTCTGGCGCCTTCCTGCGGTGAAACGATCAATGAAAAAGAGCTCGAACTGATCTGGAGTTTGCATGCCAGCATTTTCTATATTGGCGTGCGCAAATGGATCTACGATCTTCCAGTGACCGAGGACATTGACGCGCTGATAGAGCAGATGGTCGATGCGTTCCTCAATGGCGGTCCCCATGTATTGGCTCAGGTCGACAACGACCTCGGCGAAAAGCCTCGCTTGAATTGATTTTTCCGCTTGCCCACCTGATGACATCCTGCTTCCACCCTTCTTTTTGTCGACCACTCATCACCTGTTTCAGCCTTTAGCTGGATAGGTGGCGGGAGGGCGTGCATCCCGCTATTTCGCTCTGAAAAGCCCTTTCCAAACACCTGGAACTCGCCCTGCCGAGACGCCACCACGACGTGGTTCAGGGGCCGTCCTCAAAAAATTTGGTCCCGCGGCTATTTACTTCAATTTCGTCAGGCCTTACTGTTTATCGACTGATAAATAACTACAAAAAACTGTTGGAGGCGCCATGCAAGTCCGAAAACTCGCTCATTACTCGATCCGGTCGTTCGACCTGGAAAAGTCCAGCCAATTTTATGAAAAGGTGCTCGGTTTCACCCCTGGCTACCGGCCGCCGTTCGACTTTCCTGGCGTGTGGTTGTACATGGGAGGGGATGAGCAAGACTTTGGTACGGTCCACATTATCGGGATCGATCCCTCCAACCGCGAGGGCCTGAAGAAGTATCTCGGCGACAAGGAAATCCCGCTGAAGGGCACTGGGACCGTTGATCACATTGCTTTTCTGGTAACAGGCCTGGTTGAGTTCTGGAGCGTCTTCAAAGCGCAAGGCATTGCCTGGCGTGATCGCACCGTTCCGAGCCTGGGCCTGCATCAGGTCTTCATCGAAGATCCTAGCGGTGTCACCATCGAACTCAACTTCCCGGCCTCCGAGATTGAAGCCGTCGGCTCCTACACCGCCCATGCCGCTGCGACTGTGGAGGTGCAGCCATGATCGATATATCGAACAAGCGCCGCGCTATTGTCGTAGGTGGTTCGCTGGGAGGTCTGTTTGCAGCGAACATGTTGCTACGCAAAGGTTGGGATGTAGAAGTCTTCGAACGTGTTCCGGACGAACTCGCTGGACGTGGCGCAGGGATCGTTACACACCCTGAATTGTTCGAGGCGATGGCTGCAGCGGGTATCCCACTCGATGCGTCGGTAGGTATCGATGTGCTGTCGCGCGTCACTTTGGACCAGGACGGCGATGTCGTACTCGAGAATGCGCTCCCGCAAACGCTGACTGCGTGGGGGAAGATGTACCAGGTTCTTCGCGCCGCTTTTCCAGACTCGCTCTATCGTTGCGGTGGCAGCGTCGTCTCGGTCGAAAGTACGGAGTCCCATGCCAGTGTCACATTGGCTGATGGCACCACTCATCAAGCGGACATCATTATTGCTGCCGATGGATTCCGGTCGACGATTCGCCAGCAGCTTTTGCCTGACTTACACCTGCAATACGCCGGCTATATTGCATGGCGCGGGTTGGTCGATGAAGGTGTTCTTTGCGACTCCACCCACGCATCGCTCTTCGATAAATTTGCGTTCTGTTTACCCCCGCGCGAGCAAATTTTGGGGTATCCGGTTGCTGGCCAGTCGAACAGCACCCTTGCAGGAGAGCGTCGTTACAACTTTGTCTGGTACCGCACCAGCGGCGACGATGAGTTGAAGGATCTGCTCCGGGATGAGAGCGGTAAACAGTTTGAAGGTGGAATTCCTCCAGCACTGATACGTCGTGATGTGCTCGCCAATATGTATAAGTCCGCCGATACGCTACTTGCCCCGCAGTTTGCCGAAGTCGTGAAGAAAGCGACGCAACCGCTGTTTCAGCCGATTTACGACCTGGAAGTACCGAAGATGAATTTCGGACGAGTCGCGTTGCTCGGCGACGCTGCATTTGTGGTCCGTCCTCATTGCGGGATGGGTGTCACCAAGGCGGCCGGCGATGCCTTGGCAATCGTCGAAGCACTTGAGCGACATGCATCCGTTGAAGATGCCTTGGCGGACTATAGCCAGCAACGCTGCCGTTTCGGCGCCTCGATAGTTCAGCACGCCAGGCATCTTGGCGCGTATATGCAGGCGCAATTGAAAAGCGAGCAAGAGCGCGAAATGGCTGAGTTGTACCGGACTCCAGAAGCCGTGATGCGTGAAACCGCAGTGCCCGTGAAGTTTTAATTCAGTTACACGCCCTTCGCAGGAGAGAACCATGGAACATGCATATCCGCAAGACGGTGGCCCGGCCGTGTCCGCTGAAAAGCTTGAGGACACTATTCAAAATCCGATTTTCGAAAACCCGCAGTTTCGTGCATTGGTAAAACAGCGACGAATATTTTCGTGGAGCATGACTGCTCTCATGCTGGCGGTATATTTCGGCTTTATTCTTTCGCTGGCCTTTATTCCTGCCCGCATGGGTACACCTATCACCGAAGGTCAACCCATGACGTGGGGCGTGCCGATTGGCTTCGCAATGCTCGCCTTTACGGTTCTTCTCGTTGCTGTCTACGTATGGCGCACCAACACCTGCTACGACCCAAAAATAAAAACAATCATCAGGAGCTTCAAAAAATGAAGCGTCTTCTTATCACATTCTCGGCCATCCTTGTTTCGGCAACTGTATACGCGAGCGATGTCCCCGCCGCAGCTCCCAAACATAACCCCATTGCCATAGGCATGTTCCTGGCGTTCGTCGTATTCACTCTATTTGTCACACGATGGGCCGCGCGTAAAAACAATAGTGTTGCCGATCACTATGCGGCAGGCGGCAAAATTACCGGTTTCCAGAATGGTTGGGCCATCGCCGGAGACTACATGTCCGCAGCGTCGTTACTGGGCATCTCCGCCCTGGTTTTTACCAGTGGCTTCGATGGGCTGATCTACTCAATCGGCTTTCTTGCAAGCTGGCCGATCATTCTATTCCTGATCGCGGAGCCATTGCGCAACCTTGGGCGCTACACCCTGGCGGACGTTCTGTCCTACAGACTGAAGCAAAGACCCATACGAGCTTTTGCGGCGTCCAGCTCTATCGTGATCGTGCTGCTTTACCTGGTGTCTCAACTGGTAGGCGCTGGAAAACTGGTGGAACTGCTGTTCGGCTTTGATTACACCGCGGCTGTACTGCTCGTCGGTACGCTGATGGTCGTCTATGTGTTCTTTGGCGGGATGCTGGCAACTACCTGGATTCAGATCATCAAGGCAGTATTACTGCTGACCGGCTGTGTTTTCATGGCTTTCATGGTGTTATCCGAGTTCGGATTCAGCCTGAACCAATTGTTCACTCAAGCCACTCAGGTTCATCCAACCCATGGGGCAATCATGAGCCCCGGAGGTTTGATTACCGACCCGATATCCGCCATTTCCCTGGGGTTGGCACTGGTCTTCGGTACGGCAGGTCTTCCACATATTCTCATGCGGTTTTTCACCGTCGGTGATGTTAAAGCCGCGCGCCAAAGCATTCTTTATGCCTCCGGTCTTGTCGGCATAGGGTATGCGCTGATTGTCATCATTGGCTTTGGCACCATTGCCCTGGTTGCCAGCAATCCCGCCTATCACGATGCATCAGGTGGAATATTGGGTGGCGTTAACATGGTTGCGATTCACCTCGCCCATAACGTCGGCGGTAATGTCTTCCTCGGATTCATGTGTGCGGTATCGTTCTCGACGATATTGGCGGTAGTGGCAGGGTTGACCCTGGCTGGCTCGTCAGCTGTTTCTCATGATCTCTATGCACATGCTTTGCGCCGCGGCACCGCCAGCGACCGTGACGAAATGCGCGTCTCTCGTGTTACGACCATCGTACTGGGTGTGTTGTCGATCCTCCTGGCGATTGCGTTTGAAAAGCAAAACATCGCCTTTATTGTGAGCTTAACGTTCTCCATCGCCGCAAGTTCAAACTTTCCGGTACTGTTGTTATCGATCTACTGGAAAGGCTTGACGACCCGTGGCGCCGTGATTGGCGGATCGCTGGGGCTGGTATCGGCAATTACCCTGTGCATTCTCAGTCCAACCGTTTGGGTCAAGATCCTGCATCATCAGCAAGCCTGGTTCCCTTATGAATATCCGGCCCTGTTTTCAATGGCCGTAGCATTCATCGGTATTTGCTGGTTTTCCATTACCGATCGCTCCGCCAGTGCCATCAGTGAGCGCAATCGATTCGAAAATCAGTTGGTCGACTCTGAACTGGGTACGCCGGCAACATGGAAGGCTCAGTTCAAAGCTGATTGATCCATGTAGTTACTGTCTGCATTAAATAATTCCTGAATGACGGCGCTTATGCTCCATGTGCTGTTGGGGCATTTGTGCCTGAAAAATAGCTGAATAGTTAATACAAAAATAATAACCTCGACTTGGGTGCACATAAATGAAATGTACTTTGACCGTTGCGGCTGCCATGTGTGTATTGGCGCAGCAAGCCCATGCGGCTGGTTTCATTGATGATAGTAAGGCTGCGCTTAAACTGCGCAATTACTATATCAACAGCGATTATCGTGACTCTGCAACACCCGCGCAGCAAGCCGCCAATCAAAGTTATCAAGCGGAATGGGGGCAGGCTTTCCAGGTGGAATTCATCTCCGGATACACCCAAGGCCCTGTAGGATTTGGTGTCGATGCTTTAGGCATGTTGGGCGTAAAGCTCGACTCAAGCGCCGGCAAGCATGGCAATCCAACGGGTACCAATTTCGGTGGCGTGGTGTTTCCAAGCGACGGCGACCATGCGGTTGACGATTTTTCCAGCCTTGCATTGACCGGGAAAGTGAAGATATCCAAGACCGAGTTGAAGCTGGGTACTCTGGTCCCGAAACTGCCGGTTATCTTCAGCAATGACGGGCGTTTGCTGCCGCAAACCTGGCAGGGAACCCAGGTTACCTCCGCGGATATCAGGGATCTGACCCTGGTAGGAGGGCAAATTGACGGGGTCAAGGGCCGGAACTYCAGCAATATCGAAAACATGTCAATTGCGGGTGCCAACAATCCTGTCACCGGTCGCTTCAGTAATAAATTCATTTATGCGGGCGGCGATTACAAACTGACCAAAGATCTGACCTTGCAATATTATTACGGCAACCTTGAAGATTTTTATAAGCAACACTTTCTAGGACTGATTCATAACTGGGCAATCGGTTCGGGCGTGCTGACCAGTGATATTCGATATTTCAATAGCCAGGATGATGGTGCGAACGGCCATGACCCTGCTTACTTTACGACAGGCTACTACGGCGGCAATACGATAAAAGGCAAAGTCGACAATAACCTGTTCAGTGGATTATTTGCCTATGCCGTTGCCGGGCACACCTTCGGAGCCGGCTATGAGGTTAGCAACGGAAAAAGCGATTTCCCTTATTTAAACCAGGGTGACGGTCCGACCACTTACACCATCACGGAAATGCAGGTTCAGAAATTCGTGCACGCTGGCGAGAAGTCCTGGCAAGCACGCTACGCTTTTGACTTCGCGAAACTGGGCTTGCCCGGTGCGACGGCGGGAGTTGTATACGTTAAAGGTGATGACATCAATACCATCGCTTCCAGCAATTCCAGTGAGTGGGAACGCGATATAACGCTGGCCTATGTCGTGCAATCGGGACCGTTAAAAGGCATTGGCGTCATGTGGAAAAACGCAATGGTACGAAACAACATCCCGAACACCCGCCAACAAGACGAAAATCGGATAATCATTAATTACCAGTTGGCATTGTTTTAGGCGTTATCCGATAGAACGCAAGTGAAAGTATATTCAGCGGGTCAGCGGCCCGCTTGACTGACAGGCGGCGCTTTGAGGAGTGTTGCGTGTACATGCCGTTCTCTTCCAACGGCATGTTTTATAGAAGAGAAACATTTCCCTTGATTGGGGTAGGGCGGTGCAAGTGATCCTTCACCGCCTTTTTTTATTCCGAGTGTGCGATAGGCGACCGATTCAGCACGTCAGGATCGCTCATGATCCCAACGATTCCTGCCAGCCACGTCGAGCCAGTGGAAGATCAAGCAATCGCTTGCCGGTGGCATCGCTGATGGCGTTGCCCAGCGCTGCGGCCATGGGTCCCTGGACGATTTCCGCGGCACCGAGAAATGGCTGATCCGGCTGATCGATCATGTGGACCTCGACCTGTTTCGGCACCTCGGGAAAACGCAAGATCGGATAGCCACTCCAATCGAAGCTATGCAGGCCACTGGCGTCATAGAGGATTCGTTCATAGAGCGTCCAGCTGGCGGACTGCACGATGCCGCCCTGAATCTGATTGAGCAGCCCATCGGGGCTGACAATTTGTCCCACGTCGACGGCGGCAACCAC
This sequence comes from Pseudomonas sp. P5_B3, assembly GCF_056400405.1. NCBI lineage: Bacteria > Pseudomonadati > Pseudomonadota > Gammaproteobacteria > Pseudomonadales > Pseudomonadaceae > Pseudomonas > Pseudomonas sp. P5_B3. Next base: position 57,628 of record NZ_JBFULI010000011.1, read on the forward strand.
CCGATCAATCGTCACTTGCCCGGTCTGGCGCTGTACATGTAACTGCACGGCGATGGCGCAGTAACCCATGATGTTTTTATAGCGTGCGAAGGCGAAGCCGATTCCGCTGCCGGGGCCTGTTGCTTTTTGCGGCCAGCGGAACGCACTGGCCACGCGCTCCACCACCGCCCGTGCACGCGGATCGCTCAAGTGATTCAGGCGAAATTGCGCCGGATCCACTGCGGCCCGAGCCGCCAGTTCATCCACCGTGCTTTCGATGGCGAACACGTTGATATGGGCACCGAGCGAACGCATGGCCGAAGTCCTGAATGGCATGGTCAGCACAAAATTCAGGTCAACCTGCAGGTTGGGTATCTCATACAACGGAACTGCGTTACGGTCGCCATCACCCTCGGGTTGGGCGATCGGGACTGAAGGTGCAGGGGTGAAAGGTTTGGCCAATAGCCACGCCGGTAACAGGCGCCCGGCATTGACGATGCGTTCGTTGTGCGGAGTACTCCAGAGCTCGTATTTCCAGTCACGAAGACGCCCGCTGTCGTCCAGTCCCGCTTCCACTTCGGCGAGCATTGCCGAGCTGTAGGGCTCCCAGAGATTTTCCTGTTCGCGCATCCATTGCACCCGTATTGGCTTGCCAGGCAGGGCCATGGCGATCAACGCGGCATCGGCGGCGGCGTCATCGGCGCCGTTGTGACCATAGCAGCCGGAGCCTTCAGCATGGATGCAGCGTACCTGCTGCACAGGCAGACCCAGCATCTCGGCGATGCCCATGCGCAGAGGATAAACACCCTGGGTGTGGGTCCAGACGGTCAGCGTCCCATCCTTGAACCGGGCCACAGCGCAAGACGGCCCGATGGAACCGTGCATCAGGTATTGCTTGGTCACCCGTGCCTTGTACGCACGCGACTCAGGTTGCGTGAGGTGACCCTTGGCGCTCACCGGGTAGCGCCGCGCTGGCAGTTCGGTGAGGAGTTGATGGATATGTGTCGAGTCAGGTAGCGGATTACCTTCTGTCCAGCGGGCAGTGGCGTAGCCCTCGCGCATCGCTTTGACCGCTAGCCACTCATCGGTAGCGACCACGGCGAGGTAACTGCCGTTGCGGATCAGCTTTACCACACCGGGGAGTTTGTTGAGGGCGGCTTCGTCAATGTCCAGAAGCTGACTGCCGCGCCGGGGTGGACGTATCACGCGGGCATGCAGCATATCGGGCAGGCGCATGTCCTGCACATAGGCCGAACCGCCGCTGACTTTGTCCGGGATGTCCAGCCGAGGCAATGATTTGCCGATCAGGGTGAAACTGCTGGCTGGCTTGAAGGGGGAACTCGCCGATGCAAAGCGATGCAATTGAACCCCGACCACCGCTTGTGTGTAGGTCATGCTGTGGCCTTGCCCATCGTAGATCACAGCATCCCGCGTGCTCAGGCTGTCGATGTTGCATCGCCATTGGCTTGCCGCGGATTCGAGTAACAACTGACGCACCTGGGCGGCGGCGTTGAACAATGCAGTGCCGCTGTCGACGATCGTATGGCTGCCGGCGGTGTAACCCTCATTGGGTGTCAGCGCAGTGTCGGCAGTGAGAAAGCGGATGAGACCAGGTGATACTTCCAGGCGTTCAGCGGTGATCTGCAGGAGCGCGGTCTTGACGCCAGTGCCCAGCTCCACTTTGCCGGTGTAGACGGTGATGCCGTCTTTCGCGTCAATGCGGATCCAGGCGTCCAGATAGGGCGTGGCCCGCAGGCTGCCTGGCAGATCAGGCGCCAGGATCGCTGTACCCAAGGTGTCCACTTCGGTGTCAGCGAAGGCGCGCGGTATACCCGGGAGCATGGCGAACCCCATCACCAACGCGCCGTTTATCACGAAGGCGCGGCGGCTCAGATCGACGTTTTGCGTTGAGGACTTCATACCTTGTCTCCCTGCGCGATGACCGACTTGATCGCAGCGAGGATCCGCACATGAGTGCCACAGCGGCACAGGTTGGGCGCCATGCGGCGACGGATCGTTTCATCGTCCGGATGAGGGTTGGCCTCCAATAGAGCCTGCGCTCGTACGATCATCCCCGCGATGCAATAACCACACTGGGCCGCCTGTTCGTCGATAAAGGCTTTCTGCAACGGCCCCGGTTTGTCGGCGCTGCCCAGGCTCTCCACTGTACGCACTGATTTGCCCGCCAGCGCGCCGCAGGGTGTCAGGCATGAAAACACCGGTTTATCGTTCACTAAAACGGTGCAAGCGCCGCACTGACCCAAACCGCAGCCGTATTTCGCGCCATTGAGTCCTACCTGGTTGCGCAGGGCATACAGCAGCGGCATGTCTTGCGGGATGTCCAGTTCATGCGTCTTGCCGTTGATGTCGAGTGTGATCACGGTTGCTGCTCCTGAGCCCGAATGCTGTTGATTGTCTTGTCGAGGTCTGTCCAGGGTCTGTTCGGGCAGTTCTCGTTGCGCAAGTACTCGGCAATTGCGACAAGGTGGGAGTCATCCAGACTGTCTGCGAAGGCAGGCATGTAGTGGCTGAAAGCGGCGCTGGACATCGGGATGCCCTGCAGGATGGTTTGGATCAGGTTACGTGGCGAGTCCGCCGTCACTGCGCTGGTGTTTGCCAGAGCGGGCCTCGATTCAATGGCGCGCATAGGGGCGGCGGAGCCGTGGCAACTTTCGCAGGCACCTTCGAACAGCGCCGCGCCCGGCAGCGCCTGGGCACTGGGCTTGGCCTCAGGGGGGCAGGGCGGTGACGTCACGTGCGAAGAGGTCTTTTTGAGGTCAAGAATATAGCGGGCGATGGCATGGGCATCTTCAACCGGCAATTGCGCGATGCTCAGGCTGACCGGCAACATCGGGCCCGCCGCTGCACCGTGATCTTCGGCGACCTTGCCCGTCAGATAGGCGACCAATTGGGCTTCATTCCAGGGGTGTTGCGCTGCGGCCATCCCGCGCAGGGAGGGGGCCGTCCAGCCGTCGACGATACCGCCGTTGAACAGTTCGCTGCTCTTCTCGCCGCCAATCAGATTCAGGGGCGAATGACAGGATGAACAGTGTCCCGCGCCTTCGACCAGATAGCGTCCGCGGTTCCATTGCGCTGACCGGTCGGGAAGTGGTTCCAACGGATCCCCATGCAGGAACAGCAAGTTCCAGAAAGACACCAGCGCACGGAAGTTCATGGGGAAAACCATATGGTTTTCAGGTGCGGTGTACTTGACCGGGTCCACGCTCATCAGGAAGGCGTAGGCATCCGCGATATCGGCATCATTCAACCTTTGGTAATGCACGTACGGGAAAGCTGGATAGAGAAAGTGACCGTCGCGGGCGATGCCTTCACGCATGGCTCGTTCAAAGGCCTCCAGCGACCACTTGCCGATACCGGTTTCCCGGTCCGGGGTGATGTTGGTGGTGAAGAGTGTTCCGAAGGGCGTTTTCAATGGCAATCCGCCCGCCATGTAATCGCCTCCTGGCCGCGTGTGGCAGACCGCGCAGTCTCCCGTTTCGACGATGCGCCGGCCTCTGTCCAGGGTTTCGCGCCCGGCACTCTGAGGCTGGCTGACAGTAGCTATTTGCGGCCTCCACATCATCCAGAACGCGAACCCTATCCCCACCACGCCAAGCGCCAGAACGGCACCGATGATCGTCTTGCGCTGCATCGCCTAACCTCTCGAACTGAGTAAACGACAGATTTTTCAATCCGCCGCGTGCGATTGGCGTACGGCAGACTTTCTGCGCAGAGAGCTTAAGCAGAGCGCTTGCGATGGAGTACCCCGTCAAGGCGCAACGCTACATTGCGCCGGGCGCAACGACGGCAGTGCGCCGGCGCGCAGATCACCTCATCGTTGCGTTTTGCGAAAAGCATCGTTGCGTGGCAGGCGGATTCTCCGGGGGGCACCGGACGCTTACCTTGGGGATGTGAAAACATTCAACCACGGAGGCCGTCATGAGTTTGCACTCAACCACTATTGAAGTGACTTACGACTTCATCTGCCCATGGTGCTGGATCGGTGAGGTGAATCTCGAACGAGCGCTTGCCGCTTCGGGTTTTTCAACTGACCGCCAAATCAGTTTCCTGCCTTACCAATTGAACGCGGACATGCCTGTTCGAGGCATGGATCGTAAAGCCTATCGCTCTGGCAAGTTCGGCAGTTGGGCGCGCAGCCAGGCCATGGACGCGCAGGTCACCCACGCCGGTAAGGCCGTCGGCCTTGGCTTCCATTATGAGCGTGTCGAAACAACCCCCAACACCATGGCGGCGCATCGGTTGGTATGGCGGGAGCAACAGGCGGGTAAAGACGCTTCATTGCTGGTCAAGGCCATTTTCAAGGCGTACTTCGGCGAGGGGCGGGATATCGGCGACCTTAATGTGTTGGCCGATATCGGTGCCGAAACAGGGCTGGACCGAGGGGCCATTGTCGACTTTCTCAACACCGATAAAGGCACTGCTGAAGTCTTGAAACTCGAAGAGCAAATCAAGGCATCCGGTGTGCGCTCGGTGCCGAGTATTCAGATCGCGGATGACGTGATCAGTGGCGCGCAACCCACCGAAATAATGATCCAGATATTGAAACGAAACCAGGCAGCTTGAGCCGCTTGTTCAATCCCTATCCATTCAGGAAATCATCATGCCTCATCACTTGTTCAACCCAATCAAACTCGGCCAACTCAACCTCAATCACCGTGTCGCCATGGCCCCTCTGACTCGCTCACGGGCGGGGCAGCCCGGCAACGTACCGACATCGATGAACGTCGAGTACTACCGTCAGCGCGCCAGTGCTGCGTTGATCATTACCGAGGCTACTCAGATTTCGCAGCAGGGTCAGGGTTACGCCTGGACGCCCGGCATCCATAGCGACGAGCAGATTCACGGCTGGAAAGCGGTCAGCGAAGCCGTGCATGCAGAGGGCGGGCGCATTTTCCTGCAGCTCTGGCATGTGGGGAGGGTGTCACACCCAGTGTTTCAACCCAACGGCGGCTTACCGGTGGCACCGACCGCACAGCCGGTCCCCGGCAAGACCTTCATCCTGAATGAGAAGGGTGAGGGGGTGTGGGGGGATGTACCTGTCCCTCAGGAACTGGACATTCCGGGGATCGAAGCGATCGTTTCCGACTTCCGCAAGGCCGCGCGCAATGCGCTTCTGGCCGGTATGGACGGCGTGGAAATCCACGCGGGCAATGGCTACCTGCTGGACCAATTTATCAACAGTGCCAGCAATCAGCGTAGCGATCGCTACGGTGGAAGTATTGAAAACCGTGCGCGGCTACTGCTCGAAGTCGTGCAAGCGGTGGCCGAAGAAATAGGTGCCGAACGCGTTGCTGTGCGCCTGACACCGATGGGACGTTTCATGGGGATGGGTGATGACACCCCGGAACAGACCTTTGGCTACATCGCTTCCCGACTCAATCAATGGAATCTCGCTTACCTGCACCTGGTGGAACCGATGATGGTCGGCACGGTGCTCGATGAAAGTAATGATCCGCGCTGGGACGCCATCATCAAACAGCTGCGTACTGACTTCCACGGCGTTCTGATGCTGGCGGGTGGTTACAACGGAGAAACCGCTGAACTGGCCATCGCGCAGGGGCGTGCCGACCTCATCGCTTTCGGTCGGCCGTTCATTGCCAACCCCGACTTGCCGGCTCGCCTGCGCGGGCGTACCGAGCTCAATCTGGCGGACGGCAACAGCTTTTTTGGTGGYGACGCCAAGGGGTACATCGACTATCCGGCGCTGGCATAACGCAGCTCAAAACGGTTGGTATGGGAATCACCACTCTGCAAGGAGAAGGGTAATGAAGAGTCCGGATGTTCCAAAGGCCCTGGTCATTGGTGGTTCTCTGGGAGGACTGTTTGCCGCCACGGCGTTGCGCGCGATTGGCTGGCAGGTCGATGTTTTCGAGCGATCCCCCGCGGCAATGGATAGCCGTGGCGGTGGCATTGTTCTGCAAGCGGATGTCTTGCAGCATTTCCGCTATGCGGGCATCCAACATACCCGTGCGCTAGGTGTCCGGTCCCATGATCGTCTGTATCTGGATCGAGCCGGTACCGTCGTGCATAAAGAACCGATGCCGCAAACGCAGACGTCCTGGAACACACTGTATGGCTCGTTATTTTCTGCATTTCCTGTCGAGCATTATCACCGTGGCAAGACACTGGTGGATCTGGCTCAGAATGAGCACCGAGTGACCGCGTTTTTTGCCGACGGCAGTTGTGCCGAGGCAGACCTGCTGGTGGGGGCCGATGGTGCGGGTTCATTCGTGCGAAGCAGGGTGTTGCCCGGGACGCAACATAGCTATTCGGGCTACGTGGTTTGGCGTGGGCTTGTTGATGAAGACCGACTTCCAGACTTCGCCAGGACGCAGCTTTACCAGGATTTTGTTTTTCAACAGGACCCTGGATCGCTGATGTTGGAGTACATGGTGCCGGGCTTGAACGGCTCCGTAGATCCTGGCGAGCGCCGGTTCAACTGGCTATGGTATTTGAAAGCCGCGCAAGGGCCGGAACTGGACGCCGTACTCACTGATCGCGACGGCCAGCGGCGTAGCCGTTCCATTCCACCGGGGGCTTTGGCTGCGGAGCAGGAGGCTTACATACGGGAAATGGCGGAGCGGCATGCGAACCCGGCTTTTCGCGAATTGATTCGCCAGACCAAGGACATTTTTGTCCAGGCGATCCTTGATCTCAACGTTCCTCAAATGGTGTTCGGGCGTGTGCTGTTGACCGGCGATGCCGCTTTTGTGCCGCGACCTCATACCGCCGGAAGCACGGCCAAGGCGGCCCGCAATGCACTGTTCCTGGCTCAGGCAATCGACAACATTGGCGACCTCGATAAAGCCCTGCAAGCCTGGCAAAAACAGCAACTTGCAGAAGGCTGGCGCATGGGGGACTGGGGGGTGAGCATGGGCAATCGGATCATGGGCATCACTCCATCCTGATTCAGCGGCTCATATCGGGCTTGATCCACTACTGATTGAGCACAGCRATGCAAGACGTACGACGCCTGGTCATGCACAGTCGCTACCTTTCCTTTTCTATCCCGGACGCCGTTTATGGATAAGTTGCTGGCGCTCAAAATGTTTGTCGAAACCGTACGCTGTGGTGGCTATTCGTCAGCGGCGCGCAAACTTGGTATCTCCACTTCGTCTGTGACTCGGCAGGTAGCGGGGCTGGAAAGCGAGCTGGGCGCCAGCTTGTTGAACCGCACCACGCGCAACACGAGCGTCACGGTGGCGGGGCAGGACTATTTCGAAAAGGCAGTGGCGATCATCGAGGCCATCGACGAAGCCGATGCCGTTGTGACCGATCGTGGCAGCGAAGCTCAAGGGCGCTTACGGGCCAGCGTCCCGGTGGAATTCGGCCGACGCATCATCGCTCCTCATCTGGGACGACTGCTGGATCGTCATCCCGGCCTGGAGATCAGCCTCTCTCTGAGTGACGAGGTCAGTGACCTGCTCAGCGAGCAAATAGATGTGTCAGTGCGTCTTGGTTCATCGGTCGTCAGTGATGACATCGTCAGCAAGCGCCTGGGCAATTTCCAGCGTTGGGTTGTGGCAAGTCCCGAATACCTCACGCGTACCGGACTGCCACGACATCCCCGTGACCTGTTGGAGAATCAATGCCTGCGTTTTGATTACCGCACGGGCCACCACCATTGGACATTCAAGGGCGATGAGGAAATCATTCGCTTGAATGTGCAAGGAAGGCTGCAAAGTAACAACGCTGACATTCTTCGCGAGGCAGCGTTGGCCGGGGGCGGGGTGACGCTATTGGCTGATTGGCTGGTGCGTGACGATGTCAGCGCAGGTCGCCTGACGCGCGTGCTGGAGCAGTATGAGGTCAACCCTGGCAGTGCGAGCACTTGTATCAATGCGCTGTACCTGCCCAATCATCGTGGTTCCAGTCGCATCAATGTGTTCATTGAGTTTCTTCAGGAAATACTCGCCCCCTGAGCACGTCCTGTGCATTACTTAGCTCAACTAAATAGTCATTTAGTTTAGTTATTCTTTTTGGTTATAGATAAATCGTAGCTGAAGGGGAGTGTTCATACCACTGTTAAACCCCCTGCATCTGTTCGAGTTAAGCTCTGGTTGAAAATTTCAATCTGGAGTAAGCCTAATGCAGCAGCACCTAACGCCTTGGATGGTCGAGAGCGCTTACCGTTATTTGAAGGCTGCAATATATCTTAGACGTGGCCATGACATGCTGGACATTGCGCAGATTAATGCTGCAATCGGAATGGAAATCCTGCTGAAAAGCTTCGTATCAAAGCCCGATGACAAGCTTGGCCAGGTCAATGAAACATACAAACTGGACGACGATGCGCTTGAGGCTGCACACGAGTATTTGAAAACAGTAGAGAGAGTTCCGGCTAACCGCAGATACCCGAATAAGCACGATCTGCTGACGCTGTTTTATGCGATACCTGAATCGATCCGGCAACGTATTCGGCTTGATCGCCATGAACATTGGATCGAGAAATATCGCGACGTTTTCACCAAGGCGCGTTATCGATACGAGAAAAGTGCCGCGAAAGGTTCCGATGACATTTTGATCGGGGTCCTGGACGAGCTGATTGATGACGTGGTGGACTGGTATCGCGAACTGGGCTGCAAAGACATGTTCATCGTGTGTTATGGAATGCCGCCGCTGGAGCTGCTGCCGGATGCCGATCAGGATTCAAATCTGGCCACTGACTAAGTAGCTCTCTGGTGAGCTAGAGGTAGCTCAAGCCTGAACGTTAGCGTTCAAATCTGAGCGTTAACGATCAGCACCAGATGAACGAAGGTTCGTTCATGCCAGATTGGATATCTGCCAACAGATGAAGGATATCGCTCAGGCGTGTGCGATAAGTCGCGTCAGGCTTCAAATCTGACCACCAGACGCTCCCGCGCCTGTATAGGATGGTTCGCATAATGTATATTATGTTAAATGATGTGCTATGTTAGATATGTTCATGAGGCTCATAAGAAGTATGTCAGCGACTATGGTTAGCCGGAATCCCCTCCGACGTCATATCTATCTGTTTTCAAAAGAAAAAAATTGTCTGCATGGGTTGTGACTCCCTAACCAGCGCTTGTTCTCCGGAAACGGCCCTATAAATTTCTCGGGTTTAGACACAACTGATGCAACTCTGGTTGAGCAACTACGTTTGTCCGGCCGATTTCCGTCGTTTTTCCGGCGATTTAGACTTATGCATTTCAGTGCCTATTCCCCTGGAACCCTTTAGGTGCGCTCCTTTCAACAATTTCCCCAGTATGAACACGCCTTCTAAAAAATAGCGATGGTTTGCATCTTTCCGGTCGATGACTACATCGAGTCAGGCAATAGCTGAGGTTCACTCCGTTGCCTGACTGCTCATAATCTTACATCCCAGCGTCATGATTGATGTCCGAGGTATCGTTGAACCTGTCATGCCGACGGTTTCCGCACTCGAAGTGAGGATGCCTCCGGATAGGTGTTAACATCTCTGATGTGCGCAGAACATTGAATTTGCCGTCGGCTTCTACTTGCCGTCATAGTGGACATGGTGTGCGTCATACCCGAGGCAGAGAGAAGGATTAGGTGTGGTGTAATATCCGATAACTGTCAGACCCGGATATTGCATAACTTCCCTTAGCCCCCCAAGCTAGTGCCATTCCAGTACCGAATCGGTCCATTCATGTCACGCATCCCTCAGCCGCTATTTGATACCTTCGAGTGCTTCCACGAGCTCAATTTTCTCCAGCTCAACAATGAGCGTGCCGCCGTCCAGCAATATCTCAAGAGTTTCGAGGACAGTTGTCACGCCGTTGACAGCTACTTGGTCGTGCGGAGTTTTTTGAAGTCGTACGCCGGCAACCAGTCCACCTTCAATTCTTTCAGGACACATGTCGAGCGTCTGTTGCTCTGGTCGCTGATTGTGGCGCGAAAACCGCTGCTGGAACTTCGCCGCACTGATGCGGAGCAATTTATGGAGTTTTGTCTTAACCCGCCGGCGGACTGGGTTGGTCCTGTAGTCAAGTCCAGGTTCAAGCGCGTCGGCGGCCGGAAACGTCTTGAGTCAGATGAGTACGTGGTGAATTCTGATTGGAGGCCTTTCAGTTGTACCGTTTCAAAACGGGAGCGCAAGCTTGGGAATGAGGCGATCAGTGATCTCTCCTCACGTCCTTACCATATGGCCCAGGGCTCGGTGGCTCAGGTCTTCGCTGTCTGCGGCAGTTTCTTTCAACACGCAATGGATGAAGGCCTTACAGAGGCTAATCCGTTCCGCGCCATCAAGCAGAAGTCGATTTACAAGCAGCGGAACATACAGGACGTCGCGTCTCGGTCGCTCACTGAGCTGCAGTGGAGTTTTGTAATCGACACGGCAGAACAGATGGCTGACGAAGACGCTCGCCATGAGCGCACGCTGTTTGTTGTGGCCACGCTATTCGCAATGTACCTCCGAGTGTCTGATCTGGTCGGCCGTGACAACTGGCGACCGACTATGGGAGACATTCGACGAGACACGACGGGTAACTGGTGGTTTCACGTCGTCGGCAAAGGCAACAAAGCGGCCAAGATCAGTGTCCGGGACGAGTATATCCAGAAGTATCTCGTGCGTTATCGCCGATCACTGGAGCTGTCTCCCCTGCCCTCACCACAAGAAAAAACGCCGTTGATTGCGACGCTTAAAGGACGCGGCGGACTGTCTGATCGACACGTAAGATCGCTTCTTCAAACGGTGTTTGATCGGGCACTGCAACGTATGCAGTGTGAAGGTTGGAGTGAGGATGAAATCGACCAGCTTCGTTCAGCGTCCCTGCACTGGCTTCGCCATACCGCTGCCACGTTTGACGCGCCACTTCGTGACATGAAAGACCTACAAGCGGATCTGCGTCATAACAGCCTTAGCACAACACAAAACACCTACTACAACAGCCTTGATGAGCAAAGAGCTCGCTCAGTCAAAGAGCTCAAAATGCGTAGATAGCCTGAAGGCCTTTTTCGTTGATGAACTCATCCCTGCCCTGCTCTACAGATTTAACGCGACGCAACAAAGCCGCCGTCGCTGAAGAGATTGCTCTTTGGGGGGACGAAAATGGATCTACCGGAAACGGTCTTGCGAGGCTTGACGATATGGTCTTTGTACATGGCCTAGCACCGGAGCATTCCAGGTTTCGGTTTGCCGTTGCAACATCCAGTTTTATCGAGCCAATGCGTCTTTCGCTGCGATGAGTCGCATAACACCTTCCAGCTTCCCATCACGAGCGAAATTGATTTTTTTAGTGTCACGAAAATCTGGTGAGCCACGGAACCTGCGCTCAATGGCTTTTCAAGAATCAATGGCTTTCAGATCTTTCCGCACTTGAGCTAAAAACGCTTTGAGATCCGTGATGTTTTCCTTTCGCATGTAACACGCCGTCACCAGGCTGACGGGATGAACCTCCAAGACGCTGCACAACTCCTCGAGTTTCACAAGCGTCGGGCTGGTGCCTCCTCGCTCAAGCAAACTGACATTGGTGCGGCTGCTCACTAACGAAAAATGCTCCTGCGTCAGGCCTTTCCGAAGGCGAGCCTGTCGGAGCGTCGCCCCAAATGCTTCTTTCAGTTCCATTTTGCTTTCTCACAAAAGGAACGATAAGGCGACATTGCGCAATATATGACTACAACATATATTGTTCATTCGAGATGCTGAGGTACCAGCGATGAGCAAGGATCATGAAGGGCCGACAATCATTTCCAGCCTTTTCAATGCCGATTTTCTGGGGCGTCCGTTCATGCGGCAGACGGTCATGATCCCTTGGTTTTACCTCGAAGCACACGTACGCTACGGCAAGGAATTCGTAGGTGAAATGTTCATGGTGTCATCATTTGACGCGCTGAAAGACATTCTCAAGGTCCAGCACGAGTCATTTCGGGTGCGCTCCATTCAGTACGTAACTCCAGGTTTTGTAAATGAAACCGGCCAATGGAAAATGGAGCCGCTCCTGGAGGCAAGTGAGGCGATTAATCAACAAGGTGAGCGGGTTCCACTTTTCAAGGTTCCTGATCGAACCTACTCGCACTTGGGTGTGAACACCGAGGTGAACCTAAAAAGCGTTAGGGTTCTATTCCCAGCCGTCAAAAGAAAGCGCGACTGACATCGAGCCTTTCTCCGCGATGCGTTGGTGCAAGCGTTGTTCGTTCCCCTACCTAAGGATTCAATGATGACGATGCCGCATGAGCGTACGCGATCGATAATTCAGGCCCGAGACTTTCTGGTGGATCTATCCCATGATCAAGCGTTGCCTGAATCCATACGCAACGAGGCTAGACGGCTCTTACGTCATTACCCCACTTCAAATGAGATTTTGCTGGCTGGAAAGGTGGAAGAACAAATGAAGAATGGACTCACGCCCCCCTTCTTGAGCTCCACAATCGACAAAGCACCTATGTCTAAAACCCTATAGCGCCGTATCAAGAGCTAGACGTTTGAGATACGTGCAAGAGCTTGCTAGCTTTTGGCTCAAAACTGGTGAGTGGTATGTCTGTTACCGCCAATATCGTGAAACGCATCAAATACACTCCCAAAGGGCAGCCATTCGGCATCGGTCGATTTGTTGACGCAGGTTCTCGCACAGCTGTGGCCAAAACCTTATCTCGCCTGGCTGCATCAGGTGAGTTGGAGCGATTGAGTCGCGGTATTTATATGCGACCAAAGCTCAGTCATTTCGCTGGTTACGTGCGACCAAGTACCCAATCAGTTCTCCGAATAATCGCTAGACGTAATCGCGAGATTATTCAGGTGCATGGTGCAGAAGCGGTCAGGGCTTTCGGGTTGAGTACCCAGATGCAAATCAAACCAGTTTTTTACACGAGCGGTGCGAGTCGCAAGGTAAAGGTTGGTGGTGTGCTAGTACACTTGCTCCACGTCTCCCCCGAGAAACTGCAGCATGCCGGCACCCACGTTGGATTAGCGCTTTGCGCCCTCTTCTACTTAGGCAAAAAAGGCCTGAATGACACCGTCATAAACAGTATAAAAGCCAAGATGACCCCGTCTGAATTCAAGCGGCTCGCAGACAGTGATATTCCCGTCTGGATGCAGATTGCGCTCCATCAAGCTATTTAAATCTGATTGGCCCCGGGCGTACGCTCTGTTGGATTCACCTGGTTTTACGATGGAGACGCGATGAACTCTTCAAAGACTGCTCAGCGCCAGGCACGCAAAAAACGAGATTTTCCCCGAATTTACGAGATCGGTGTGCCCTGCTAAGCTTGCCGCCTGTGCTGTGGGATTTGTTGGTGACGGTTCACTGTCACCTCCCCCCGCAGACTCTCATCTGAGCGTCCCGTTGCTCGCACACTCCGAACTGATGAACACCCAAACCACTGCTAGTCGTCAGGTAAAAAAAGCCGAATTGCGCGAAGCCGCGATCGCCGTATTTTGGGATTTCAGCACCAATCGCGTATCGCTCGAAGATTCAGAGCGGCTGCTTCAGATCAAAACCGGCTTTTCCTCTCAGCTTTTACACGTGGTTCGCATAGCCTTTGAGCTTCAGGAGTGCAGCTTGGAGCAGCTCCTCGACTCGTCAATCTCCACGCTCAAGCGGCGTAGCCGTGAACAAATGCCCCTCAACTCCATCGCATCAGAACGGCTAGATCGAGTTGCCTTTGTTTGTCTTTTAGCTGAAAGGGTGTTCCAAAACAGAAATACGGCCGCATGCTGGATGTCTAAACCAAACAATGCCCTTGGCGGAGATACGCCGGTCATGCTCTGTGGAACTGAAATCGGAGGCAAGCAGGTTCGTCGGGTACTTCAGGCGCTGGAATGGGGAGGTACTGTCTAGATTTTGAATCGGACTGCAAGCGCTCCACCAACTCCAGCTGAAGATCTACGTTCTCCTCAGATCTGGTCAGGCGCTAAGTCGACACCCTCAAGGAATGTAATCAATACAGTAGCGCCCAACGGGGCGAAATTACAGCCTACTTGACCACCCATTTGCATTGGACCTGACCAGCTGTTTGCATGGGACTTGACCAGATACTTTGAATGGATTTCTCAGAGCATGCGAATTTTGCTCTCGGCCATATTCAGATCACAGTTGGGTAATTACACGGGCTTGCCCCCCCCCCATTTGCATTCGACCTGACCAGTCATGTGCACCGTATTTGACCAGCAAGATTCGTGGAGACATGACCGGCAGAGAACGGCCACAAGCGGCCACTCGCCTGACTCGACAGGCCACGTATATACGTTCAAGTGGCCTGATTGATTCGGCAGCAGCTGGCCGCCTTTTGGAGGGGAAAAGCTGCCCATATCCGATGCCACCACGCCCAGAGAGTCGGCATCTTCGGCGTCATGCCGATTTAGCGTAACATGTGTTGCGTAAAATAAATCTCGCTGCTACGATCAATCTCACCTTAGTGAAATCTCGTAGGAGAAAGCCGCTATGCAAAACTCTCTGCGCAAGGCATTCCTGGAAGATGGGGCAGTCCTGATCAAAGGGCTTCTGAACGAGGAGCAACTAGCTCGGTGTCGGACTGCCTATGACTGGGCAGTCGAGAACCACGGCCCCAACGCGTTTCGAATGTTCGATGGGACTTTGCAACAGTCGCATGTCGACAATGCCAATCCGCTCGCCAAGGAGCGCCTGGAGGAATTGGTCTCTTCCCTCCCCTTTGGCCAGTTGTTCGCACACCTCTGGGGTTCCGAAAACGTCTGGTATTTCGCCGAGGAAGTATTCCTCAAGGCTGGCGGACGCGGTTCGCGCACACTCTGGCATCAGGACACTTCTTATTTGCCCTGGGCCGGCATGCATTGGGGCAATGCGTGGATCAGCTTCGAATCCGTTCCCAAGCAGAATGCATTGGAGATCATTCGGGGCTCACACCGCGGAACGCGTTTTGATGGAACCACCTTCCTCGACCCGAACAACCCAACCCAACCCTTGCATGGAGGCGGCATGCTGCCTCGCCTTCCCGATATCGAGGCTGAGCGCGAGCAGGCGCCCGATGCATACGAAATTCTGTCGTGGGCAACGGAGCCCGGGGATGTGGTCGTGCTCCATCCCGGCTCGCTTCACGGCGGCGCGCCGGTCGACGAAGCCTTCCCGGATCGCCACACCTTTGTTTTCCGCTTCTTTGGTGACGATGCAACCTTCAACCCCCTGCCGGAGCACAGCGATGCGGGTTATCCGAAGGAAGGCGTTCTGTTCACCGAAGAATTGATGACCTTGAAGCCGGGAGAACCCTTCCGTCACCCCACCTTCCGCCAGCTCGTATGATCGGAGATCAAGCAATGAGTACCCAAAACCTGAAACGGCAAACCATCACCCCTCCCCAATCCCAAGTGTTCTACGATAACTATCACTTTCCGCAAGCGACGCGTGTCGGGGACATGATCTGGGTTTCCGGCCAGGTCGGAATCGACGCCACAATGACACCGGGCAATGGTATCGAAGAGCAGGCGCACCTAGCCTTCCAAGGCTTGAAAATCGCCCTTGAGGCGGCGGGCGCGACCCTGGCGGATGTTGTCGAGCTGATGACATTTCATACTGAGCTTCAAGCTGACACGCACGCATTCATGCAGGTCAAGCACCAGTACTTCCCCGACCGCTACCCGTCTTGGACCGCCATCGGCATCTCGGAACTGGCCCTTCCCGGGCTTCGCGTGGAAATTCGCGCCGTTGCGGTCGTGGGTTGCGGCGAAGCCTGATTTCACAAAGACATCGCGCTTCAGGTTGCCGACCCGCGCGTGATGCCCTCACTGCCCCATCACAACAAGAGCAAGGACTACCCATGGCTACCCTTATCGTGAGCTACCCCTTAACCGAAGGTGCGAGATTCGACCGGGAGTACTACCTTTCCACTCACATCCCGCTCGCGCGCTCCGCATGGGGTGAGTTTGGACTGCAATCGGCGGAGGCCCTGTTCCCGGCCGTCGGTCCGCAGCCCCTCGCGGGCCTGGTGATTCTGCGCTTCAACAATCAAGCCGGAATCGATGCCGTGCTCACCTCCCCCAAGACGGCTGAGGTTATCGGCGACGTGGCGAACTTCACCAATATCGCTCCGGTGATCTTCCGCGCGGACGACTGATGCATCGCACGGCTGCCCGAAGGCCGCTGATGTGCCCTTCGGGATAGCCCTGGCATAGCGGACCAGCTTCTGCGTCGAGTCTTGCAAGGGTGCTTTCTTCAAATAAATTCCATATGCTGAGCCGCAAATAGCAAGTTGCAGCTTTTTCACTGCAACTGTTACTCCGATCAATTGAGCCAGCGAAAATTATCCCTTTCCTATGCCTGATTCACGCCCCCAGACGCCCATGAACAACAGCTCTCAAGCCAGTGATAGCGAATCCGAACCGGTCTCCCGCCGGGGTCGGCCCGTAGGCGACCACAAGGCGAAACGGGCCGAGTTGCTGGCGGCGGCGATCGCGGTGATCGCACGCGAGGGCTATGCCGGAGCTTCGATGCGCAAAGTGGCGCAGCACGCCGGGTGTACGACGGGAGCGGTGACCTACTACTTCGCAAACAAGGAGGAGATGATCACCGCTGTCGCACAAAGCCTGTTCGACCAGATCGACACTTTGCTGGAGAACAACCAGGAGCGGATCGATATCAAGGCTCTCATCGAACAATGGCTCGATTGGACGAACACCGATGAGCCGGACCCATGGCTCGCATGGCTCCAATTGCTTGGCTACGCAAGGCACGAACCGGCTTTCGCCGGCGTCATCAAGCAACGATATGCCCGGTTCCGCCAGGTGTTTACATCGGTACTGGAGAGAGGGCAAAGCCAAGGCATAATCCGCGACGATATCCCCGCCGAGTTGCTCGCCGATCAGCTCAGCGCGATCAGCGATGGATGGATGATGATGTTGCCGATCGAACCTGAACGGTTCGGTTCGAGCCGAGGTCAATCCCTTCTCGATGCCCTCATGACCTTGATCACTCCACCCCAACCGCAAAAACCACCTTCCAAGAGAAAGGCAGTCGCCAAGTAAAGCAGTTGACGCACGATGCTGAGTTGGCCTTCACGGGCAGCGCACTTCTCCAGGATCATTAGGTCGGGGCTGCGCACCGTGCTTTCTTGTAATGGCTATTAAATGGCACCGACTGCCTTGTTCTGACCGCCCTATCCAGCAGGACACCTGCCCTTATCATGCCGCGGCCCACTCCACCGGCGGCAAGGCCTGCGTCGTCCTCCATCCTCCTCAACACCAAACGCCCTTCTATTCTGCTTTGCACGGTTTCAAATGTGCTGTATTTTTACATAACGATTGTTATGTAAAAACACAATAAATATGACAGAGGCGAAGATGGATTCAGATAACGATGAATTGTCGCTGCCAGCGCGCCAGCGACGCTTGCTGCTTCAGGCGATTGGAAGCGTCACCTTGATCGGAGGGATCGCACTGAGCGGGCGGGCCACGGCTCAGGAGCTACATGCTGGCCAGGACGACGTCCTTGACGTAGCCATCATCGGGGCAGGACTCGCCGGCCTGACTTCGGCGCGGGACCTGCGCCGCGCTGGCTGYGAGTCCTTCGTCGTACTCGAGGCCCGGGACCGTGTCGGTGGGCGCACCTACAACCACGACCTGGGCAAAGGCGTTGTGTCGGAAGCCGGTGGCGAGTGGATCGGCCCCGGCCAGACGGCCATTTTCGACCTGGCCCGTGAACTCGAGATCGACACCTTCCCGACCTATTACCAGGGCAAAAACGTCTACCTGGTGGGTGACGCCAAATTCGAACAGGACCTGACCAAAGGCCAGAACTCCAATGCGTCGATAGTCGAGAAGCTGAATGAACTTGCGCGGGGAGTACCCAGCAAGGAGCCATGGACCGCGACGGATGCGGCTGCCCTTGACAAACTGTCGGTCGGCGAGTGGCTGACGCAGCAGGGGGGCAGCAATGAGAGCAAGCTCGGCTTCGATACCTCCATAGGCCTGACAACTGGAACCCCTCCCTCAGTACTGGCGCTGTTGCACTACCTGTCCCTCATCAATTCCGCCGATTGCCGCATGGAAAAACTCGAGGGGTTCAAGGGAGGCGCCCAGGAAACTCGCTTCGTCGGTGGCTCGCAGATCCTCAGTATCAAGATGGCAGAGGCACTGGGTGACAAGGTCAAATTGTCCTGCCCGGTACGCAAGATCGTCGGCTGGGACCGAGATGTGGTCGAACTGCATACCGACCAGGGCGTCATTCGCGCCAGGCAGGTCATCGCTGCGCTGCACCCGGCCCTGTGCAATCAGATCAGCTTCGATCCCCCCCTCCCCAGCGGGCGCGCACAGTTACAGCGTCTCTGGCCGTCCCATGCCCCCATGCGCAAGACCGTACATGTCTATGAGCGTCCGTTCTGGCGGGACAAGGGCCTGAACGGCCAGATCACGCAAGCCGACGGACCGCTAATCCTGTCCTATGACAATTCGCCTCCGGATGGCAGCGTCGGTGTCCTCAGCGCCTTCGTCAGAAGCGGCCAATTGCCCCACGATGCCAACGCCGCCCAAAGCGCCCTGTCAGCCATCTATGCACAAGCAATGGGCAATGAAGCGTTGCACCCCATCCAGTTCCACGACCACGACTGGGGCAAGGTCGATCCCTGGACCCTCACCTGCGTCGCGTCAATACCCCCTGGTTTTCTGACCAAATGGGGTCAGTACCTGAAACCGTCGGTCGGCCGCCTGATCTGGTCCGGCACTGAAACGGCCGATCTCTGGGCCAGTTCGATGGATGGTGCTATCCGTGCCGGCCACCGGGCAGCACTCGAAGCGCTCCAGGCGCTGGTTCAACGCCGGAGGAGCGTGTGATGAAGCGAGCATTTGTGATTAGTGCGGTCGTGACAGTTGCGGCCTTGGCGGTATCGAGCGCGATATATGGCCCGGAAATGGTGGCGGGCTATCGCTTCATGGACGCCCTCGACCAGCATTATGCCAACTACGAGGCCAATGGCGGCGCTTGGCCACAGATCCAGGATTCCTGCGCACTTTGCCACGGCGCCAATGGCCAGCCCCGGGACGCACAGTACGCTTCCCTGGCCGGTCTACCCGCGCCGTACATCGAAGCCCAGTTGCACGCCTTCGCCGAAGGGCGTCGACACAGCCCGCAAATGAGCCCGCTCGCAGCTAATCTGACTACAGATCAAATCAAGTCCCTGGCGGACTATTTCGCGCGTCAGCAGCCGGAAAGGACAGAGGCCCCCAGCCACGATGAAGCGCTGGAACAACGTGGACAAGCCACAGTCGCAACCAGGGGATGCGCCGCCTGCCATGGCGAGGGCCTGTCGGGTGGCCCGCTCGCTCCCCGCATTGCGGGCCAGGGCGAACACTACTTGATAGACCAGCTCACCGCCTTCAAGCAGGGGCAACGCAAGGACCCCAACCAGGCCATGAACGCCATGACCAGCACACTCTCGGAGGAGGAGATCAGGGCCACGGCCCACTTCCTGGCCAACCAGACGCCAGCTTCGACCCCGAGAGCCAAATAGCCCGTTGTTCATGAAGGTGAGCATGGACGCTCACCTGCCCCACATTCCCATTCGAAAGACAGAACTCCCCCCGGATCTACAGAAAGGCCGGAGTCAACGAATGAGCCGCCAGAAAATGGCGGCTCATTCCATGCAGCTCGCAAATCGGTTAGCGGGCCTGCACAAGCGACCGAGACGAACCTCCCATCGCGCGCGCCAGCGCGCCATAGGCGTAATACAGTTGGATCATGGTGTAAGACCAAGTGGTCAAGGCGAAGGTCATGAACACCATTTTGGTGTCATCACCCGGGATCGGGAAGAAGTCATAGACGAGAGCCACGCCCAAGGCAACCGCAGCACCCACCGCCGTAGCCAGCGCGTGCAGGTTCTCTCCGGCACAAACCAATTGCCAGGTGAAATAGGCGAGATAAATCGTGTAGCCCGACCACATGATCACATAGAAGTACGGGAGCGGCTCGCGAACGAAGTCAGCCAGGACGAGCACGAATGTGGCAGCGAACGAAGCCGCGAATATCAAGACATCCTTGGAGACCGATGGTTTGTAATTATGGGTGACCGCCATCAGGCCAAGAGTGGCAACAATCGGTACACCGAACCCGCGGGAAAAGGCATCGAGAAAGAATGAGATGCTGTAGTTAATCTTCCACTCAGTGAGGAGGTATATCAGAAGATTCGACCCGGAGAAGGCAACGATCAGCCACTCGAAACCGAGCAGATAATTCTGTTTTTTAAGAAACTTGATCCCGTAAGTCACTCCGCAAAGCACCAACAGAACGCAAGAAAGCAACGCAAAGGTATCCCTGATTTCCATAGTAATGGCCTCTATTAAATACTGAACTCAATACATCACTTCGCTACAGGAGCGAGTGCCGCGAGATAATGGGCAAGTGCTTTGCGATCATCCGCGGACAACGTCGTGACAATGGCGGTCATCGCGCCTGACGGATCCTTGCGGCGACCCAACGCAAAAGCATTCAGCTGCGCCAGCAGGTAGTCATGCCCCTGCCCGGCCAACCGCGGGAATTGGTCGTGCCCCATCAAACCTTCACCATGACAAGCGGCGCAGCCCCCGCTCGCCACCAGCTTCTTGCCCTTCTCCTGCTGAGCGGGATCAGGCTTGAACGACTCGTTTTGAGCAGCTGGGTGCTTGGCGAAGTACTCCGACAGGAGCGAAATGTCAGCCTCACTCAGGCTCAATGCCAGCGGGCCCATGTTCGGGTTGGCTCGCTCGCCGCTGGCGAAGTGGCGCAACTGAGCCGCCAGGTAGGGAGCCGGCTGGCCCGCGAGACTCGGGTAACCCTGATGCAACGAGTTGCCCTGGGCGCCATGACAACCGACACATGCATCGGTCAGGCGTGGCCACGGCCCACCATCAGCCTGCCGCGCCTCGCTGGACGTGCTGATGTGAGTCACCAGGCAATAAATATCGAGCAGGTCCCTGCCGTAAACAGTCAGCAGGCCGGCAGCGACCGTAACAAATCCCAACAAAATCCACTTCTTCATATTCACCTCCTATGCCCGACGCAGGGCGTTAAGAGCCTGCAGGGCACTCTGGTGCCCCGAGCGCACCGCGCCATCCATGTAACCGGCCCAGATATCGGCGGTCTCGGTACCGGACCAGATCAGATTTCCGCAGGGCGGCCGCAGCGCCTCGCCATGGGTGGTCCAAAATCCCGGAGGTATGGCCGAAATGCAGGTGATCGACCAAGGATCGTCACGCGCCCAATCCTGATCGTGATAGGCCACGGGCTGCAGCGCTTTGTCTCCCCAGGCGCGCGCGTAGAGTTCTGTCAGGATGTGCTTCGCCGTTGCAGGGTCCGAGGGCAGATTGGCGTTGGATATGAAGGCGTTGATGACGCCCACGTCCCCATTGGGAGGCGAGTTATCCCAAGCCCAGATAATGGGACCATTGAGCATGATGATGTGCCCATTCAGGCCCTTGTCGCGCCAGAACGGCCGGGGGTACACCATAGCCGTCTTGCGCGCCGGGGAGTGCGCTGGCCAGGCACGCTGCAGAGCGGCACGCGCTTGCGGCAGGGGCGGATCGAACTGCACCTGGTTGCAGAGGGCAGGATGGATGGCCACGATAACCTTGCGCGCACGCACCAGCCCCTGGTCCGTGTGTAGCGTGACGACCTCGCGATCCCAGTCGGCAATCCTGCGGACCGGGCACTGCAAGCGCACCTTGTCCCCCAGTTGCCCGGCCATTCTGGTGCTGAGAATCTGAGAGCCGCCGACAAACCGAGTACCCTGGGCGCTGTCCTTGATAGAGTCGAGCTTTTCGTAATCACAGCTGGCTGAGTTGATCATCGACAGGAAATGCAAGAGCCCCATTTTGGCCGGGGTTACACCACCGCTCAGCGTCATGCTGGCATCCCAACCTGGCTGATCCTCAGGTTTGATGTTTTGCTGGGCCAGCCAATCTCCAACCGAAAGCTTGTCCAGCTCCGCTGCCTTCGGCGAATTCCAGGGCGCCCCCGAGGGCACATCGCGCGAAAGCTCGCTGAGCTTTCCAGCGACGGTCATATCAGTGCCGAAGGTTCCCTTGAGATCGACTTCAAGGCGGCCGTCGCCGCCGAGAATGACCGTGCTGCCTTCGTAGAAGCTTGGGAAGGTTCCCACCCCCAGCTGCCGCGCGAGATCCTCGACAGCAGTCTGGCCCGGCCCGATCCACTGGCCACCGACCTCGGAAACATGGCCGTTGCCCATGTCGAAATTGAGGGTTCGACCTCCCACGCGGTCCCGTGCCTCGAGGACCACGAAGGACTGGCTGCCGGCCAGCTGCAGGTCCCGGGCGGCAGTCAATCCAGCCAGGCCAGCGCCTATGATGGCGACATCCAGAACATCACCCGCGTCGCCAGCGGCTGCACCGGCATGCGCCAGCCCGACTTTCAGGCCTAAACCGCCTACGGCCACGGAGGCACCGGCGAGTTTCAGAAATTGTCTACGTTTTGAATCGAGTCCGGAATCAGAGGTAGGCCTCTTGGCCATGGCTAATGCCTCACGCAGCGGTTAATTGAGATCACTGACCAACAGGTATTTCGCTCCGCAACATTGGCGAAGCGAACATAATCAGTCACATGGGAAACATCAGAACAACTATGATCAGTTGCGCCGCTGTAGGGCCCTCCAGTTCGTCCACTCATCAAGAGCTTTGGCTGCCACAAGGCCAACATTCATGGCGCACCACTGCAGGGGCTCGGGAAGCATTGAAGGCGTCTTGTGGTGCAACGCCTCCATTAACGGATTCTCGATACCACCGATTCGCTCGGCGAGTAGCAGCCCCATGAGCGATTGGGTAGCAACACCGTGCCCCGCACACCCAGCCGTGTAGAGGATGTTTTGCTCTGCCCCGGTTGCGCCCACCACCGGCAGAGCGTCGTACGCCATGCTGACGTAACCGCTCCAGCAAGATTGGATGCCAAGACCGCGCAGGCTCGGGAAGCGCTCATGCAGCGCCAGCCCCAATGCGCGATAGGCGCTGGCGTCCGGCACGTTGGGCGTCTTCGAGCCATAGACGTAACTGAGCTGCTTGGTGGTCAGCACCAGCGTGTTACGTGCAGTCAGGCGGTGACTCTCCATGGTTATATGCGGCGTCACAATGCCTTCGCGCCCTCGCCAGCCGAGCGATGACAACTGCGTCGCGGACAGCGGCCGGGTTTCGATCGCAGAAACCCGGAACGGCGCGACCTTATTGCGCAGCAGGCCCAGTTGTGGGGTAAAGGCGTTGGTGGCCAGCACCATGATTGGCGCACTCGCGCTACCGTGCGAGGTCTTGCAGGTGATGGTTCGCCCCTCGCTATAGGACAGCAGCGGAGTTTGCTCGTACAGCTTCACGCCCGCCTGAATCGCTGCACGGCGCAGCCCCAGTATGTATTTTCCCGGATCCAGCGTGCCGCCGTGCTGGGTGCAACCGAACAGGAAGGCTGGAGGAATCCCGCGTGCACGCATCTCGGCCTGGTCCACGAAGCGCGTGACCGAACCCAGATCGAGCCCGACTTCCATGCTCTTGCGCAGTCGCTTTTCCTGCGAGGGATGAACGACGGCGCGGATGAGCCCGGAAGGGTTGTAGTCGCAGTCGATGCCCAGTTCGATCAACCGCTTTTCCACATAGGGGACGCCTGCATCGTAGAAACGGACGATCTGCTTCGCCCGCTCGCGCCCCACTCGACTGACGAACAATTCGAACTCAAGCCCCATGCTGCCGGCAAGGTAGCCCGCATTGCGCCCACTGGCGCCAAAGCCGGCAAACTCTTGCTCGAGGACGATGACTTTGGCCCCGCGAGCCGTCAGCTCCAGTGCGGTGGACAGGCCGGCGAAGCCGGCACCGACCACTATCACGTCGGCGCTGACATCGCCCTGTAGCTGCAGTTGCAGATCGTCCGGCTTATCCATCCACCCACCAAAGCGTCGAAACTGCCCCGGATCGGTGAGTGTCATGAGGTTTTCGTTGCACTGATGGGTAGACATGACGGGTTCTCCTAACGACTCAGAATATGGACAGCCACAGCGCCTTCTTCGATGCCGATCAGTCCCCCTCCGTTTTCCTGGATCGCATGGCGTGCGCCTTGGACCTGGCGAGCCCCTGCCTCGCCCCGCAGTTGGGTGGTCAGCTCGAACAACTGGCCAATGCCCGTTGCGCCGAGCGGGTGACCTTTGGATTCCAGACCGCCAGAGGGATTGATCGGTATCCGACCGCCCACGGTGAAATCACCACGCTCGGCACAGATCCCGCCTTGCCCCAGGGGCGCCAGGCCGAGATTTTCCGATTGAATGATCTCGCCCATCGCGGAAGCGTCATGGACCTCGGCGACATGCATGTCCTGCGGACCTAGCCCGGCGATCTCGTAGGCCTGAAGCGCGGCCAGGTGACTGACATGCTTCTCAGGTTCGGCCAGGTCGCGCAGGGTGAAACTGCGAATCACGCTGGCGGCGATCCGCACGCAACGTTTGGGGTCGGCACCTATGCGCTTCAGGCCCGCCTCGGTGCAGATGATCGCGGCTGCAGCGCCGTCGGTCATCGGTGCGCACATCGGCAGGGTGATCGGATAGGTAATGGGCGGCGCGGCCAGCACCTCTTCGATGGTGAAAGGCTTGCGAAACTGTGAATAGGGGTTGTGCACCGAGTGATTGTGGTTCTTGGCGCACACCGCGGCGATCTGGCGCTGGGTGGTGCCGTAGGTCTTCATGTGCCAACGGCACATGGCCGCGTAGATGGCCATGAACTTGCTGTACGGCCGATCGGACTCGGAGCCCGCCGGAACGACGATGCCCTCCCCCATCCTCACTAGCGTCGCGTAGTTCTCCTCGGCGGTGGAGACGTCCCAGCCAGCCTCGAACAGGGAAAGGGTTTTCATCTTGTCGGGTACGACCATCTTCTCGGCGCCCAAGGCCAGCACCACGTCGGTGGCGCCGGCGCGCAGGCTCTGCACCGCCAGATGAACAGCGGTACTGCCCGAGGCGCAAGCGTTTTCGACGTTGTAGATCGGCACCCCTTCAATGCCGATCTTGCTGCACACCACTTGCCCGGGGATTGACAGCTGCCCCTGCAATTGGCCGTTGGTAATGCCGGCGTAGAAGACGGCACCGATATCGGAGCGTTGGGCGCGGGCATCCGCCAGCGCACCATTGAGTGCCTCCAGGGCCATGTCCTGGAGGCTGCGGTCCGGATGGCGCCCGAACTCGGTCATGGCGATGCCGGCAATATAGATTGGTTCCATCAGAGGACTCCTGGACTTCAGATTTGCCGTTTAGCGTCTTGCCAATAACGGGCACGCAGGTCTTTCTTCAGCACCTTGCCGACCGGGCTGCGCGGGAGGGACAGCACTATGTCCACCGTCTTGGGTGCCTTCACCGAGCCCAACTGCTCCTTGCACAGGGCAATCAGCGCTTGCGCGTCGACGGTTTGACCTTCGTTCAACTCGATGACGGCTTTGACCGCCTCGCCCCACGTCTCGTCCGGCACACCGATCACCGCACAGTCGCGCACAGCGGGATGCCCCCAGATCACCTGCTCGACCTCGCTCGGATAGACGTTGAAGCCACCCGAAATGATCATGTCCTTCTTGCGGTCGGTGATATGCAGATAGCCATCGGCGTCGAGATGACCGATATCGCCGGTATGCAGCCAGCCATCGATAATGGCTTCGGCAGTCTTCTGCGGGTCCTTGTAATAGCCCTTCATGATGAGATCGCCGCGTACGCAGATCTCACCGGTTTCGCCCTGCGGCAGAATCACGTTGTCGTCGTTCATGATCTCGACGCGAACCAGGGGATTGGGTCGGCCAACGGAGGACAGCCGCTCATCACCCGCAACATGTCCATCTACAAAGTGCTCGCCCGGGGTCAGATGCGCGATGGCGCCTGGTGCTTCGGTCTGCCCGTAGCCTTCCATCATGACTGGCCCGAAGACCTCGATCGCCTGGCGCAGCTTCTCGACCGACATCGGCGCCGCACCGTAGAGGAAGTAGCGTAGTGACGAGAAGTCGACCTTCTTGTTCAGATCGGGAATATCGAGCAGCCGATAGATGACGGTCGGCGGCAGGAAGAATTCCGTCACCTTGTACTGCGCGATTGCCTCGAGCAGCAGTTGCGGTTCCGGCCTGGTGATCACGACAACCGTACCGCCCCTGGCCGTGCAGGGCATGGACAGCATGCCGGCGGTGTGGGTCATCGGCGCCGCCGCCAGATTCACCGGCCTGGCGTTGGCCGGATAAGGGGTATTGATCATGAAGTGCGCAAAGCTGGTCTGCACGCTGCGATGCGTGTTCATGACGCCCTTGGGCAAGCCCGTCGTACCGCCTGTGGGACCAACCCAGATTACGTCTTCCGGATCAACGTCCACCTGCGGGTCGGTTGCCGGCTGCTGCGCGACGAAGTGCTGAAGAGACTCGGCACCTTCCACCTCGCCATCGATGCAGATCCACCGGCGTATCTTGGGCAGCTGCGGTCGCAGGGCAACAATCACCTCGGTAAACTCGCGCTGAAAGAACAGGATCTCGCAGTCGAAGGCGTCCAGCACGTAACGGTTTTCCTCGGGCGCGTTGCGCGCGCCCACCGGAATCCAGCACAGATTGGCGCGCCACAGGCCCAACGCACAGAGCCAGGCCGTCACATCGTTGGCCGCCCAGACCGCGCCCTTGACTCCGGACGCGCCCCCCTGCGTGAGGAGCGCGTTGGCGATGCGGCAGGACAGTTCCCCCGCTTCAGTAAAGGTCGTTACCTTGCCGTCCTGGATGTATGCCGCGCCGTGCGGATTGATCCGCCAGCCACGATCGAAAAAATCAATAATCGCCATCTTCGTCACTTCACAGTTGGGTAATGGTGGCGCGTGCCAGGCCGCGCTGCTCGAGGAAGCCGAGCATGTAGCGGTGACCGAAGGCCTTCGAGGACGAGGCGAAACCCACCTTGGCGACATCGTTGTCCAGCAGCTTGGCCACTGCCGCGGCTTGCAGGGCGCCGGTGGCGATGTAGGGGGTGATGCCGTGCACGGTCGCCCGGACTGCCGCCAGTTGACCGCGGCCGATCGCGAAGTCCACTGTGCGCTGCAGGGTGCTGCGCTCACGAGGCGGCATGCTCGGCGTGGTCGAATCCACCAGACTCTGGATCACCTCATCCTGCTGTTCTTTCGGCAGGTGCTTGTATTCGGCTTCCCACTTCTGCCCCAGCGCGTGGACACTCTTCATCACAGGGTTGTCGTAGAAGCCGACGCAGGACATGCAGCTGCGCACACGCGCATCCTGCTCGAAATACACTGGCAGCGAGGTTCCGCCCCAGGGCAGGCAGAACACCGACTCCATCAGATTAGGGCAAACGATGTTGAAGCTGGCGTTGGGCGCATACGGAACCAGCGCCTTGTCCCACAGATAGGAGCCCTGATGGCGAAAGCCTTCGAAGATGGTGGCGGTGGAGCCTACGGTCACACCGGCGGCACCGACACGCGGCCCACGGGTCAGGGTCGCGGTTTCCAGGGAGTCCACGCCGGGGGTTTCCAGGGCCAGCTCGGCAGCGATCTCGGCGAAGGTGTACATGTAGGCGAGCGACGGCGACAGCAGCAGGCCGGCCTGGCGGAACAACTCGCCGAACTCATCACGCAGTGCACGAATGTGCTCCTGCTCACCGGCAGGGTCCAGGTAGTGACAGCCCGCCTTGAGCGCGGCCTCGACCGTCACCTTGCCGAAATTGACGAACGGGCCGACGGTGTTGCAGACCACGCGCGCGCCCTTGAACACCTTTACAAGCGCTTCGACCTCGTGCGGGCACTCGATGATTTCATATTTGGCCGACTCCAGGCCGACGACGCGTTGCGCCATCATTTCCTGGGCACGACCGGCGTTGCGCGCCACAGCTGTGAAAGGAATGTTCTGGTCGATCAGCCAGTCCATGGTCAGCATGCCGGTGTAACCACTGGCGCCATAGACAACAACAGGATATTTGGCCATCTCGTGTTCCTCGCTTTCTTATTGGATGATTTTTGTTGGGTGTTTTGGTCGGCTCAGCCCTGGGCCCAACCTTCGGCATAGAGCTGCTGGGCCAGCAACCCCAGGCGCATGGTCAGGACACGGTTTTCCCCGTCCTCGATCAAAGCGGCCTGTGTGTCTCGCAACAGCTTTTCGATCGGGTATTCGCGCGTGGTCCCGTTACCCCCGAAAAGGCGGAAGGCTTCCTCGACAACGGCCAACGCCTCTTCAGTCACCGTGACCTTGGCGGAGGCAGTGGCGTAAGGGTGGGTTTGCGGCGACAGACGAGCAAAGCTCAGCGAACGACGAGCCACGGCGCGGGCGATCTCTACGCGGCGCAACATTTCGCCCAGACGCAGGCGCGTCATCTGATGGTCAATCAACATCTGACCGCCCTGGCGACGCTCATGGCAGTATTGCAGCGCATACTCGAAGGCTGCCCGAGCGACGCCAGTGAAGACTTGGCTCATGTGAGTACCGGCATAGGACCAGGACGAGCTGACGGCGCCGTAGTAGGCATCTCGCTCGGCGATGGCAAAGCGCCGAGGTACCCGCACACTGTCAAAATAGATCTCACCTTGAGGCAAGGAACGCTGCCCGATCTTGTCCAGCGGCTTGCCCTTGGAAACCCCCTTGAGGTCCAGCGGGATGACCACGGCGATGCCATGGGGCAGTCCGTTGCTATCGAAAAAGCCGTCGCCGTAGTCGGCGCACATCAGGCCAAAGGCGACCTGCGCCACTGCGCCATTGGACACCCAGGCCGAGCTCTGTCCATTGATGATGATCTCGTCGCCGACGACCTTTGCGGTCAGGTTGCCGATGTTAGCCTGCTGCCCCGCAGGCCAATCGCGCGCTATATCGAAGAGTTGATTGTCGCTCCCTCGATCAGGCTGGGTGGCCATCCAGCAACCGATTCGGCCCTGACAAAGCTCCACCAGTTCAGCATTGCCGGCAGCGGCCGCCATCTGTAGCGGGAAACCGGCACAGCCGAGAGAAACCGCCAGACCTGCATCACCCCAGCCAAGCTCTTCACCAATCAGGGATTCGATCCGCACCGCCATTTCCGGCGGCAGCTCCGCCAGCAGCGCGGGATCCAATCCCAGCTTGGCGTACTCACTGAAGAGTGAGTAATAAGGCGAGCCAGGAGCGATGACCTCCTCGGCTTTCATCCGGTCCAGTTCACGACCCAGCGGCCGCAGCACCTCCTTTGAGAAACGGTGTACCGAGGCCTGGATCGCTGCTTCTTCTTCGCTCAGGGGGGATTCGAAACCGGACAACCCGGCAGCCGGCAACGTCATGGTGGATTTGAGCGTAATCATCAGAGCACCCTCGCCGGAACCGGCCCGCAAGTCATTGGCTGGCGACCGCCCAGGCAGTTGAGTTCGATAGTGGATGGGGCCTTTGGCGTTTCGCCCAGAAAGCCTCTGGCAACGGCCAAGCCGTTGTTCGGACAGGAACCAGCCTTGGAATTTTTCATGTTCGACCTCCTGGGGGCCTTTTGTTGTTTTGTCGACTTTAACAAGGAGTTTTATTTTACGCAACGACTGTTATGTTAATAATAATCGCGCACAAGACTTTCCCTGAAAGCGAGCCCTTATGGTTCGCCAGTCGTTCAACCGGTAGATGGAAGGCCCAGCGCAGGCACCACCTGACAACAGGCCAAAAATACGAGGTGCCCTGCTCATCCAGCGGGTTCCTGATATGCAGGCTGTGGGAGCAACGGACACTTGCGCGCAGATAAATCCGCTATGCAGGGTGCTCCGAAAGGACGCCCTCTCCGATGGCTAAAGCGCCTTTGAAGAGAGCATTTCCTGAATCGTCTGAGTGGCTTCTCGAGTTCTGCCCGCGAGCTTCTTCACTTCATCTGCCACTACGGAAAATCCGCGCCCCGCATCACCAGCTCGTGCCGCTTCGATTGCTGCATTGAGGGCGAGCATGTTGATCTGGTCAGTGATGCTCTTGATCACGTTCACGACCTGCGAAATCTGTTCGTAAGTTGTCTGTATGCCAGCCAACTCCCGCGCGCGTATCGTTTGGGCAAGCTTTTCGTCCGAGATATCACGTACGGCCCCGATGATGCGGCGGAGCCTGCCACTGCGATCCATCACGCCCTGGCCCCTTTCGCGGTACCAGATCTCTCCTTTGAATTTGTGCCTCATTCGGTACTCGACCGTATAGCCTGAGTAAGGGTCTGCGGCATTGAGGTATTCCGTCACCACCTTCATGACATGCTTCAGATCATCCGGATTGACGATTGAAAAATACCCCTCCCAGTCATCCTTGAAATCCTGTTCCGAATAGCCCACGAGCTCGCGGAACTGCTTCGACCAGCGAAGCTGGTTTTCAGGGTGATCCGGATTTCCGTCAACAATAAACAGTTCCCAGCAAACCTCTGTGAGCGCATTCTTGGTCACTTCCCAGACCTGTTCCTTTTCCCTGCATGAAACCAACTGCTCATTCAGATCGGATAGCTTCAGGTTGCTCTCCTTGATCTCACATTGAAGCTCGTGCATTTCATCCCGAGCGGCTTGCAGACAATTTTTCAGATCACTGACAAGGGCACTTTCAGAGTCATCTGATCTCTGACCAGCACTGTCATGCTCCTGATGGTTGAGCCGCCGCTCTAGCCCATCGAAGCTGTCAGCCAACCATGGATATTTGTTGATCAACCCCCCTTGGAAATCGGGAGCTGGCTGTCCACTCAACAGCGACGATATTCGCGAGCTGACCTCTTCAGCCAGACGCTTGAGCTTTCTTCCGGAAAACATGGGTCCTCCTTAAAAAACAGTCGAATTCATGATTGGCTGATTTCAAAAAAAAGGGACCGGACGTCGGATCCGACGAGGTCCCTCAAAGGGAGGAATCAAAATCAGCTATGGGGTCAAAGAACAGAGTCAACAACTCGCCTTTCCAGCGACGTCTCGAGAGATGCCTTTACTTGATTTGTACCGGCACCACACCACGTCGAGAAAACAGAACGGGATAGTCATTGCCGCTGAGTAATGCAGCCGTCAGCGAAACGCCATCGGGCGTCTTCTGCTCCTGGAAACTCCCTCCCCCATCGCTGCTGCGTACCATCAGCCCATCCAGACCGACCACGACTACCTGCTTTCCTGACACGGCGATGGCCGTGATCGAACTCTTGCTCTCCAGGGGCACGCGTTGCCAAACCTGTCCGTCCGCGGTGCCATGCAGCAGTGTGCCGCGTTGGCCACCGACCAGCAGGGTGCCATCGGCCAACACGGCTCCCGACCAAAGCGTGCCCTCATAGCCGGTATCCAGATAGCTCCAGCTTTTCCCAAAGTCATCGGAACGCAACACCTGGCCTCGCTCGGCAGCGGCATACACGCTGCCGCGAGCATCGACGAAAAGCCCCATCAAGTTGAGATCGGCACGGCTAGATCCCGGTGGGGCTTTAAGCTTCTGCTCAGCCCAGGTTTTTCCGCCGTCATCGGTCGTCAACACCAGTGACCAAAGGCCGACGGCGACACCTTGTTCGGCGTTGAAAAAATGCACAGCGAACAGTGGCCGATCCTCATTGCTGGACAGTCGTTGAATCTGCCAGGAGTCACCGCCGTCGTTGCTGGCCAGAATCGCCCCCCAGTGACCAACCGCCCAACCTTGCCTGGAATCGACGAATGAAACACCGGTCAGTGGCGTGGACAACGGTACCGAGCTTGCCTGATGGAAGCTTTTCCCTTGATCATCGGAAAGCAACACCATGCCATGATCGCCAACGGCGACCACACGCCCCTTTGCCCATGCAGCATCCAGAAAGGTGGCCTGCGTGGCGTTGCTCGAAGGGACTGCCGGCACAGCTTCCAATGCAGACGCCTGAAGTGTGACCAGTGGCAGCACTGCAGCGAGTAAAGTCCCCATGAATGAAATCATGTATCGCATGTTGCTTTTCTCCTCAGTGCGCCAGTGCGCCGACCATGCGCACAGCGCGCTTACGCGGGAACACCCGCTCGAGCCAGACTGCGAAAGCCGGTAACACCGTCATGGCCATGACCATGTTGACCATGAACATGAAGGCGAGCAGTTTGCCCATATCGGCCTGAAACTTGAGCTCCGAGAACGCCCAGGTGGCGACGCCGACTGCCAGGGTAATCGCGGTGAAAATGGTTGCCACACCGACTTCGAGCAAGGCATGTTCGACAGCCTTGACGATCGGCTGGCCCTGGGCCTGATGCAGTTGCAGGCGGTTATAGATGTAGAAGGCGTAATCAACACCGATACCCACTGCCAATACCATCACCGGCAGCGTCGCAATGGTCAGGCCGATCTGTAGTTCCTTCATGAACCAGTAGCCGATAAAGGTGCCAATGGTCAGCGGAAGACAGCACACCAGCACAGCGCGCAGATCCCGGTAGACGACAAACACCAGCAGCGCGATTGCGGCATAGACATACAGCATCATTGGCGTCTCGCTCTTTTCAACCTCCTCATTGATGGCTGCAATCACCCCTGCATTGCCCGAGGCCAGTCGCACCGTCACCCCGGGCATCGGGAATTCGGTACGAAAGGCCTTGGCGGCTTCGATCACCTTGTTGATAGTCGCGGCCTTGTGGTCCGCCAGGTACAGGTGAACGGCAGCCATGCTGCAATCGGAGCGCATGATTCCCGGAATGCGGGCCACTTCGGTAGCCAACGAGGAGTAGTTCGCCGGATCAATGGGCACCGCATTCATTTTCGGATTGCCCTCGTTATAGCCCTCGTTGAACTGGCGCATGCTGGTAGAAAATGCGGCAACCGACACCACCCCGGGTACGCCTTCCATTGCCCACACAAAGCGATCCTGGTACTGACCCAAGGCGACCTCTTCGCAGGCGACTGAAGCGCCGTCACCAGACTTGTCTGGATTGACCTCGAAGACGACGCTTAGCCAATCCAGGCCAATGTCGTAGCTGCTGGCGATGGCAACTGCATCTCGGTTGAAGCGAGAATCCTCACGCAATTCCGGTGCACCTGCCTGCAGGGAACCAACGACTCGGTCATGGCTTTGCCAGACAGCCGCGAGGAAGACGAGCAAAGCAATGCAAAGCACCCGTTTGGCATTACGCCACTCGGCAAGCCTGGCCAGTCCATGCAACCAACGGGCACGGCGCTGACGGGAGATCTCCTCGGTCGCGGCGTAGTCACCGTCGACCCGCAGCATCGACGCCACCAACGGCAACATCACCAGATTGGTGATGATCTTGAAGGACACACCGAGCGACGCGGTGATGGCCAACTCACGTACCATCGGAATCGGGATCAGCACCAACGTTACGAAGGAAACAAAAGCGGTCACCAGTGCCAGCGTGCCGGGGATCAGCAAACCGCTGAAGCTGGAACGCGCCGCCTCCTCAACGCACTTTCCATGGGCGATTTCCCGCACGATGAAATTTATCTGCTGCACGCCATGGGACACGCCGATGGCGAACACCAGAAAGGGCACCAACACGGCAAGCGGGTCGAGGCCATAGCCAAGCAGCCTTAGACTGCCAAACTGCCAGACCAACGAAGCCAATGAACACCCCAGTGCCAGCAGAGTGAAACGTACGGAGTGGCAGTACCAGTACACCGCAGCGGCCGTCAGCAGCAATGCCAGCAGGCAAAACTCCAATACTGCAGACGCGCCATCGGCAATATCGCCGATCTGCTTCGCAAAGCCGATGATCTGAATTTCGAAATCACCGTCCTCGAACTGCTGACGAATTTGCTTTTCCAGGACCTGGTTGTAAGCCACATAGTCCAGGCGCGCGCCAGTGGCGTCAAACTCATTGAGTTCGACGGTGATCATCGCGCTGCTCTGATCCCGCGAGACCAGCGTGCCGATAAAGCCCCCCTGAGCCGTCGAATCGGCGATCCTGGCAATGGTTTCATCATCGAGGCGTTCGGGGGTTACCGTACCCGGTACAAGTGGATCTGCACGGAAGCCCTCCTCGGTTATCTCGTTGACGAAAGCGTTCGGCGTCCACAACGAACGCACGCTGCTACGCGAAACATTGGGTAGAAAGATGACTGCCTGAGTGACGTCATACAGACGCTTGAGAGCCGTCTCGCTCCAGATCTTGCCTGCGCGAGCCTTGACCACGATGGTCAGGCGATTCGCCCCCAACAGGTCATTGCGGTACGCCTCGAACGTTTCTACATATTCATGGCCGATGGGCAGCTGTTTTTCAAAGCCGGCATCCATACGCAACTGAACAGCAAACCAGGCCATGATCAGAGTGAAGATGACCAGACTCGCCAGTACTAGCCGGCGATGCCCAAACAGCCAGTTTTCGATGCGAGGCAGCACGCCACGCCCCCGTTTGACGGGGACTTTTAGAGAAGTATTCACGACATGCCTCACAGAGTGCGCGAAATCACGAAACCGACATAGTCGCGATCACCCAACAATTGATCGTAGGGGGTATCGCCCCCCATGAATTTCGCGTAGTTGAAAGAGACCTGCCAACTCGCGGGGTTACGCACGAAGTTCAGATACAGGTTCATGCTGCTGGCACCTTCGGTAAAGGTTGCAGACAGATTGGGTGTCCGTCCGCCCAGCGAGCGCGAATAGAAGATCCCTGGCGTGACCTGCCAACCCGGAAGCAACGTCCCGTCATAGGTGAGGCTGAAATCCACATTGACGCCCGATGAGGTTTTGTCGCCCTTGGCCGTTGGTGGCGTTGATGGATCCAGCTGCCAGGTGTTCAAACCCGCGGAAATCAGCTCACCGTTGACGCTGTCATGCAGATCGGGATACTTCACGACCACCAATTCAGACAGCAGGGTGCCCGTGCTGGCGCCGGTGAAGTCAAGCAATCTGGGGGAGTTGGAGGGTGTCAGGCTGTATAGGCCGGTCAGGTGCCACTGGAATTTCTTCTGGTCGTCCCAGCATTTGCCACCATTGTTCGCACAGAGATCGAGAACAGGGTTGAGTGGCACCGCATCCTTGGGACGGTAGGACAACTCCGTGCCGACAGCCCAGTCGCCAATCGGCATGTTGGCGCTGATGCCATAGAGCATACGGTCTTCCGGATATACCCACTTTTGCGAAAGGGCGAAGGTCTCCGGATCGAGCACCTGCACCGTCAGCGACGGCAGTTTTTCGTGATAGCGCATCACGTAAAGGCCGAGATTGAGATCGGTGTCATCCGGTTGCCAACGCAGCGAGATGCCCCACTGTCCGCTATCCCGCGCATCCTTATCGTCGAAGCCGTAGGACTGCATGCCCTCACCGAGCCCGTGAGTAGTCGACCAGTAACTGCCAACGGGCGGCAACTCGCTCTTGTTCCAGCCGAACTGATAGTAGGCCTCAATGTTCAGGCCCGAACCCAGACCTGAAGCGAGGCTGAGCATCGGGGCCGGCAGCACGGCTTCCTTGAGCTGGACACCAGGACGCGCGAGGGCCTGGTAATCGTAAGCGTTGGTGTTGTTGATGCCACCTACCACGAACAGGCTTTCGCCCCAGTTGATCACCTGGTTACCCAAGCGAGCCCGGACACGCTGATCGCCGACATCGAAGCTCTTGCTCACCCACAGGTCGAGCAGGCGAGCCTTGAATTCGAGGTCGTCACGCGCATCATTGGTAAGACCGTCGCTGCCAACGTCCGGAGGTGTGTTGAAAGACAGGGCGCCGGTGGTATCGGTGGCGGCGAAGTCACGGATCCAGCTCCCACGCGCCATGAAGGCGAAGTCCTCCGGTAACTTCAGCAGCAACTCATGGGAGCCCTTGATGTAGTTGGTGAACAGGTCACCCTTGTCGTAGTTCAAGTCGCCCTGATCACCAATGCCTGAGGTTTGTGCCAGGCAACCACTGGGCGGGTTGTGTCCGGTAGCGCCGGTGTTGATCAGATTGCAAGATTGCGATTCGGTGCGCAGGCCCATGCCCACGGCGATGGTGGAATCGAACGAACCGCGGATGTTCTCGGATTCAAACGTGAACGCCATTGCCAAAGGGGTTGCACACGCGATGACAAGGCCTGATGTTTTTGTGATTATTTTTTTCATGATGGCTCTCGATCGATCGCTTTTCAGCGTTCACTGATGGCACGCAAGTTGTCGGAGGTGTAGAAGTCACGTTTCAGGCGGGGGTTGCCGGTACTCTCGGTGAGCCAGCGGTGATCGTTCTTGCCCACTCCGACAGACGTCATGTCGTACAGGTAGCGACCGTCAACCAGGTTGTACTGCGCCTGTGCCTCCATATCGCAGGTGCCTGTCTCGTAGACAGGGATCGTATAGCCTTCGCGAACCTTCCAGATTTGCCCTTGCTTGTCGTAGTCGACAGCCATCAGAGCGTTCCAGCTATCTTCATCGATGTAGAAGAGTCGCTTCGGAGCCTGGTGGCGCATGCCCTGGCGAACCGTGGCCTCGACAACCCAGACACGATGCAATTCATAGCGGCGTGATTCGGGCGCGATGTAATCATGCTTGGCCACATTCTCAATGTTGGCAGAGGCGTCATAGGCCCCGAAGGCGTTGTAGGGCACCAACAACTCCTGCTTGCCGACCAGCTTCCAGTCGAAGCGGTCCATCGGCCCGAAGAACACGTTCGACTCATCGATGGTGTACTGATTATCGAGACCAATTTGCGGAGAGTCGTAGGAGTAGGCTGGCATGCGACGCACACGACGCTGGCCGGGGAAGTAATAGAACGTGGTCGCCTGTTCGCCAGCCTTGGTAGTTACCACACCGGCCTGCCCGGCAAGGGCAGCAGGATCCAGATAGGAGAAATAAGTGGCGACTTCCAGGCGATCGAAGGAAGAGAACAACGCACTGCCCTTTTCTCCCCATGGGGTATACATGAACCAGTCCGTCGAAGTGCGCAGCCAGTCGTTCCCCCCCTTGCGCGGTGATATCCCGGAAACGGTCTTGGACATATCGAAACCAACGCCGCGGTAGCGCATTTTCATGTTCCACATCACCTCGGCACCGGTGCTCGGCATAGGGAATGGAATACCCGGTACGTGAGCTTCTTTCAGAGCCAGACCATCAGCATCCAATGTGGCGAATCCGACGTTATTTCTGGTGTTATCAGCGACGAAGTCGGGCACACCGCAGCTACGACGGGTCGGATACACATCCATGCGATAGCCCGGGATTTTCTTGAACAGTTCCACCTGGCCGGGTGAAAGCTTGTTCACATATTGCGAGACATTGTTGGAGTCGATACTGAAAAGCGGCTTATCGTTCTTGAATTTCCAGGATTGACCTCGCACCTGGCCATAAGTCCAGCCACCGCCCTGCGGACCGGGCGGAGTCCAGGCCGGGATGACCCCATCGGCACTTGCCGCGACCTCCCCTCCCAGCGGCGTTAGCTTCGTACCGAGTAGCGCAGGATCCTTCTGTGCAGCTTGAACCGTGCCAATAGCAGCCAATGCTGCCAATGCCGCGATCAGATGCCTGACTCCACTTCTGGTGGAGATGCCGGCGCATGGACGCGCAATAACTTCATTCATTGGAAGATCCTCATGGGGCTGTAACCGGCGGCGCGGCCTTCCTGGAGGGAAGACTCGGGCTGTGCCACACTCTCTAATCAACTGACTTGATCACTTGACCAAGTCAATTGACCACATTGCAAACCACATGCCAAATCATGGTGATTAAATTAATTAGCTTAGTTATCAATGCGTTAGAAGTTATATCAATCTGCCAGGCAACAGCTGCTCACTCACGTGCGCACCAGCTTGTGTCAGCAGGCCGCACCAATCTGGGAATTTACGAAACAATCGTTACGTATTATCCCCGCATTGGAATGAGCTATTCATGTATGCCATTGGCAACAAAAACCCATGCGCCGATCCACATCGGCTCATGACTCGCAGACCAGTCATGCTGTAGCATCCGCCGGCGTTGACGCCGAAGCCCAGGCAGGCGCTACAGCAGTAACAATGGAGATTGCTTGACTATGGCTAGAGTGGGCGCTGAATTACGTAGACAGGACTTCGTGGAAGCCACTGTCAAAGTGATTGCTGAACATGGGGTTGCCAATGCAACGACTCGACGTATCGCCGCTGCCGCAGGCTGCCCTCTCGCGTCGCTGCACTACGTGTTTCATACAAAAGACGACCTCCTCTATGCGGTCTATGAGTCTCTTTTCAACTTGCCACACCAGGCCCTGACGAACGTGCCTGCGGGGACTACCGCAGCCGAAACGACAGCGGAAATGCTTCGTCAATTAGTCACGTGGTTCTCCACCAACCCCGACATAGCCAAGGCACAAACCGAGCTTTTCTTCTGGGCCATGCGCAACAACCCCGAGATGGCGACCAGGATCTACGCGGTAGCAATAGAAGCAACGGAACAGGCCATGGAAAAAGCCATCGGTGCGCAATTCGACAAGACCTTCTTGAAGGCCACAAGTCGACTGTTGGTTCACCTTGTAGATGGTCTGATCATCGCCTGGTCCGCTCATGGAGACTTGGCACGGCTGGAGGCAGAAACTGAAACGGCCTGCGAAGCTGTGGCGCTATTAGTGGCCAGCCGCTGAACATT
This sequence comes from Pseudomonas sp. P5_B3, assembly GCF_056400405.1. Lineage (NCBI taxonomy): Bacteria > Pseudomonadati > Pseudomonadota > Gammaproteobacteria > Pseudomonadales > Pseudomonadaceae > Pseudomonas > Pseudomonas sp. P5_B3. Next base: position 95,949 of record NZ_JBFULI010000011.1, read on the forward strand.
TCAATCCGTATCTACCTGACGATCATCAACCTGTACCCCGGTGGGTGATCGCCGGGGCCTGAGTGATTTGTTGAACTGTGGCGGATATAGCTGTTGGAGGTACCGGTGAAGTATGGCAAGTCAGTGCTCAACCAGATCATGGTTGCAGCTGGCGACTCTGTCTGAGCACAAGCCTTGTCATCGAACTTGCTTACAAGCTACTGACCAATTGACCTCCATCTACTGCCAGAACGCTACCGTTCATGAACGCACCGGCATCGCTGGCGAGTAGTAGAAACGGCCCTTCCAGCTCGTGGAGTTCGCCTAATCGGCGCATGGGAATCAGCTCACGTATGTAGTTGATGCCCTTGTCACTATCGAAAAAAGCTTCATTCATTTCCGTCTTGAAGTAGCCCGGGGCTATGGCATTGACGCGAATCTTGTGGCGCGCGAGCTCCAGCGCCAGCGACTTGGTCAGTTGCACCACGCCTGCTTTGGCGGCGCAGTAATGGCTATAGCCGGTGCCGACTCGTAGACCAAGTATCGAGGCAATATTGACGATGCTGCCGCTACGTCCTGCTTTAACCAGCCGCTGCGCTGCGACCTGAGCAACGCGCCAGACACCGTCGAGGTTGGTCGCCAGCATTGCACGCCAATCTTCCTCACCGATTTCCAGTGGGCGTTGGCCATTGCCGATGCCGGCATTGTTGAGCACTACGTCGACTACCCCGAAGTGTGCCTCGGCGGTGTCGAAGGCCGCCTCGACGCTGGCCCGGTCTGTGACGTCGAGAGCGACCGACAGTGCCTGGCCACTCTCCCACTCGATGTCCTTGGCAACCTGTTCGAGCCGCTCGACGCGTCGCGCAGCGAGCACGACGCGGGCGCCAGCGCGAGCGGCGATCCGCGACAAGTGCGCGCCAATGCCGCTGGAGGCGCCAGTGATCAGCACCGTTCGGCCGGCCAAGGAGAAGCGCTGGGCGAAGTCGCGATCCATCAATACACCTCGACTGCGATGCAGATGACGCACAGAGTCAACTGGCTGGCCCAACGCTGCGACATGGCACCATTGACCGCGCAACAAGCGGCCTTGGTAATCAGTTTGTGGGCAGTGGAGTGAATCATGGGTTCTTTCATGGTGGTGCCTTGTATGCATATTGGGTTCCCTCTCCCTCTGAGAGTGGGCCAGGATAAGGGAGATGCGTGGTCGCCCTCATGACTTGCCCTGCTCCCGGAGCGAGAGGGAATTTCAGATGATTTCGATGCGGGTATTGCCAGCAGCGACCAGGCGCTCCAGCAACGGTGCCGGCTGGAACCACATCTCACCGTACTCGCCGAGAACGTGACGGTAGTGCTCAATACCAGCCAGCACCTTGTCCAGTCCCAACTGCTCGGCATAATGCATCGGGCCGCCGAGATGAGCCGGAAATCCGTAGCCGTTGATCCAGACCAGATCGATGTCGCTGGCGCGCAGAGCGATGCCTTCGTCCAGCAACTGGATACCTTCGTTGATCAGCATGAAAATGCAACGATCATGGATTTCCTGATCATCAACGGAACGTCGGGGGACTTCCAGCTCGTCGGCAAGGCGCTCCGCCAGCACCAACACCTCGTCGTCCTCCTTACAGTTGCGGCCCTCATAAAGGTAGAAGCCCCGCCCGGTTTTCTGGCCGTATCGCCCTAGGGCATAGAGTTCCTCTCCAAGGCGGCAGTAGCTTTCGTCATGGGCAATGGCGGCCCGATTCGAATCGCGTATCAGGAAACTCACATCGATACCGGCAAGGTCCAGCATGCTGAATATGCCCATATTCAGGTCCAGGCCGGTGAGCACACCGTCTACCTGCGCCGGTGTCGCCCCCTCCAACACCAGGCGATGGGCTTCGCGGGAATAAGGCTCGAGCATGCGGTTGCCGATGAAACCAAAGCAGACGCCGGAGAGCACCGGGAGCTTGCCGATATGCTTGGCGATCTTCATGGTGGTTGCCAGTACATCCGGTGAGGTGGCCTTACCGCGTACTACTTCCAGCAGGCGCATGACATTGGCTGGACTGAAGAAGTGCAGACCGATCACGTCCTGCGGGCGGGAGACGGTGGCCGCAATGGCGTCGACATCGAGTGACGAGGTGTTGGTGGCGAGGATGGCACCTGGCTTACACACCTTTTCAAGAGTGCGGAATACCTGCTGCTTGATTTCCATCCGCTCGAACACCGCTTCGATCACCAAGTCGGCATCGGCCAAATCGTTGTAGTCAAGGGTGCCGAATAGCAGGTCCATGCGCTGCTCCAGTTGTTCGGCGGTCATCTTTCCGCGCTTGACGCTGATCTCGTAGTTTTTGCGGATCTGCATCAGGCCGTTGTCCAGCGCCTCCCCCTTGAGCTCAAGCAGCGCTACAGGGATACCGGCGTTGGCGAAGTTCATGGCAATGCCACCGCCCATGGTGCCAGCTCCGATTACCGCGACCTTCTCGACCTTGCGCAGCGCAATGTCCGACCCGATACCTGGAATGCGTCCAGCCTCGCGCTCAGCGAAGAACACATGGCGCAGCGCCTCGGACTGGCGGGAAGCTTCGGCCTGCTTGAATAACGCCAGTTCTCGGGCGAGCCCCTCCTCCAGCGGCAGCAGGCAGGCCGCCTCCAGCGCAGAGAGCACCAGGCGCGGGGCCAAGCGACTTTTCCAGCGCGGTTCATGCTCGGCGCGGTAGCGGGCGAGGAAATCATCCGGCAGGTCCTCGGCCGGTTCCGGCCAAGCCTCTGCCGGCCGCGCCGGGGCGCAGCAGTCGATCAGCTCGTCAGCATAAGCGCGCGCCTCATCCAGCAGTTGCTCGGCGCCGGTAGCTAGGCGGTCGAGGATGCCCAGCATGCGAGCGCGCTCGGCGTCGATCTGTTGACCTGAAAGAATCAGATTCAGCGCCGATTCAGCGCCGATCAACCTTGGCAGGCGTTGGGTCCCGCCAGCGCCTGGCAACAGACCCAAGTTTATTTCCGATAAGCCCACTCGAGTGCCTGGCTCACCAATCCGGTATCCACAGGCCAGAGCCAGCTCCAGGCCGCCACCCAGGGCCAGCTTGCCTATAGCGGCAACGAGAGGTTTGTGGATCTGGGTCAAGCGAACCAGCGTGCTGGGCAGGTCCGGCTCGGCGAAGGAGGCATCGGTGCCGAATTCGGTGATATCGGCGCCGGCACTAAACATACCGTGCTCGCCGTAGAGAATGATGGCCTCCACCCTATCGTCAGCGGCTGCGCGCTCGCAAGCGTCGATGATAGCGGCGCGCAGAGGCTGGCCGAGTGCATTTACCGGTGGACGGGCCAGGCCTATCAGGGCCAGACCGTCTTCGAGACGATAGTGGATGAGGTCGCTCATTAGGGGATCCTTATGTTGCTGCACGACTGCTTTTACGCCGGGCACGCGGGAGTACGCTCGTTGGCCGCGGTTCGTCAAAAATGCCTGAAGACTTCTTCGATGCTGATGATTGGATAATTCGGGTGAGCGTTGGAGACGCGACTCGAAACCGCTGATCCAAAGGCGTAGATAGCCCCCGAAACCAGTATCGCGGTCATGGTTACAGTCAGGCAGGAGAGCAGGAATCGGCGCATCGGAAACCTCCGTCATTTGGCGGGAGCCAAATGCAGTGTCTTTTGTTATTGAGGGTTTCGATTCTGGATAACGGTCGATGCAAAAGCTTGGCAGATCACGCCATGTATTTTGCAGTTCATGACATTCAAACGCTTCAGAACCTGGCCAAATTTGAAAGCCGAGACCTGAGCAAATAATGTCTCAGATGAAGTAATTTGCTCATGTTCTGTGTTTTTCGTTGCAGTGATGAGCTTTTCCTGCACAATTCCCGGCGTTGAAATTCGATCCGAGACCGACTGATGTCCCTGACTCCGCAAGACGAAAGACTCATCAAGGCGCTGGCCCTGGCGATCGTTGATCGCCCGCGGGCGACGCTCAAGGAACTGGCTGAAGCTGCTGGCGTGAGCAAAGCTACGCTGCATCGCTTTTGCGGCACCCGTGACAACCTGGTGCAGATGATGGAGAGCCACGGTGAGACGGTGCTGAACCAGATCACCACCACGACCGACCTGTTGCACAGCGAGCCGGTGCAGGCGCTGCGTAGTCTGATCAATGAGCATTTGGCGCATCGTGAAATGCTGGTTTTCCTGCTCTTTCAATATCGCCCCGACACCTTCCCGGTAAATGGTGAGGGGGACCGTTGGCAGTCTTATGCCGATGCCCTTGATGCTTTCTTTCTGCGCGGCCAACAGTTGGGTGCCTTCCGCATCGATGTCACCGCAGCAGTCTTCACGGAACTGTTCCTGACCATGATCTTCGGCATGGTCGATGCGGAGCGCCGTGGGCGCGCGGCCAGTGCCAACTCAGCCAATGTGATGGAGCAGATGTTCTTGCATGGCGCTGCCGGCGTAGTACGTCCCCAATAATCCCCCCCTCGCTCCTCCAAAAAAAGAGCCCCGCAACCTGACGGTCCACGGGGCTAAAAAACAGGTTGGATGCACCAACCCAAGGAGCGCTTGCCAGCTTCCTATCTGGCCTTTACTTGCGATGACCATCCCCCGCCCAGCGAGCGGAACAGATCGACCAAGGCAATCTGTCGCTGAGTGCAGACCTCAATGAATGCCGTCTCGTTGACGAAGCTGGTGCGCTGGGCATCGAGGTAACGCAGGTGACTGTCAATGCCACCTTCATAACGGGCCTTGGCCAGCTTCAGCGTCTCGCTGCTGGTATTGGCCAGCGCGCGTCGGGCGGCTTCTTCCCGGCGCAAGGTGTCGGTAGCGGCCAGTGCATCGGCGACCTCGCGAAACGCCGTCTGAATCGTGCCCTCATACGCCGCCACCGCAGAATCCTTGCGGGCTTCGGCCAGGCTCAGCCCTGCACTGTTGCGGCCAGCATCGAACAACGGCAGCGACAGGTTCGGCACAAAACTCCAGGACCGAGAGCCACCGTCGAACAAACCGGACATTTGCGCGCTGGAAGTGCCGAAGCTGCCCGTCAGACTGATACGCGGAAAGAACGCCGCACGTGCAGCGCCAATGTCGGCATTGCGCGCCTGCAGTCGATGCTCAGCGGCAAGAATGTCCGGTCGGCGCTCGATCAGCGCCGACGTGGTGTCAGGTGCGATGTCCTGAACCAGCATCGGCTCCTTCTGTAGCCGGTCGGGAATCGACTTCGTCGCGTCTTTGGTGCCGAGCAACAGCACCAGCGCATTAAAGGCCTGCTGTTTCTGACGCAGATTGCTTTCCTGTTCTGCGCGCGATTGCTCCACCAACCCCAACGCTTCCTGGTAGTCCAGTGCAGTCGCCGTGCCGTTCGAACGGCGCTGGCTGATCAGGGCGAACGAGTACTCGCGGCTGATCAGGGTTTGTTGGGTCAGATCCAGGCGACGCTGGGCGCCATCGTGAACCAGATACGCCTGGCTGACCTCGGCGATCAGTGCGATCTGCGCGGCGCGGGCGGCGTCTTCGGTGGCCAGGTACTCTTGCAACGCGGAGTCACTGAGGCTCTTCACCCGGCCGAACAGATCCAGCTCGTATTCAGGCAGCGACAGGCCGACCTGATAGTCGCTGGCAACGCCCGCCCGGCCGTTGTCGGCCAGATCCGCCGGCAAGCGCTGGCGATTGCCCGCTGCGTTGCCATTCAACCCCGGTACCCGGTCGGCTCGCTGGATGCGGTATTGCGCCCGGGCCTGCTCGATATCCAGAAGCGTCTGGCGCAATGAGCGGTTGTTATCCAGAGCGATCACCACCAGGCGGCGCAGGTCGGGATCGACGATAAACGTCTGCCACACCAGTTGGTTGATCGGACTGCCCTGCTTCGTCGACTCACCCGCCCAGTTATCCGCAACCTGCGCAACGGGCCGCTCATAGGTGGGCGCCAGTGAGCAACCGCCCAGCAGCATGGCGATCACCAGCGTAGAAAAAGCTGAAATACGCATGTGTCACTCCTGAGTCAAAGCGGGTTGTTCAATGGGTGCCGGTTTACTGCGCAGCATCGACAGCACCCAGACAAAACAGATCGGTACGAACAGCACACCCAGCAAAGTCGCGCTTAGCATGCCGCCGATCACCCCGGTACCGATTGCACGCTGACTCGCAGCCCCTGCCCCGGTTGCCAACGCCAGCGGCACGACGCCGAGGATGAAAGCCATGGAGGTCATGACAATCGGCCGAAAGCGCAGACGTGCGGCCTCGATGGCAGCGTCGCGCAGGCTATAACCTTTCTCCCACAGCTCTTTGGCGAACTCGACGATGAGGATCGCGTTCTTCGCCGCCAGACCGATGATGGTGATCAGCCCCACCTTGAAATACACGTCGTTGGGCATGCCGGCGACCATTACCGCGAGTACCGCACCGATGGCACCGATCGGCACAATCAGCATCACGGTCAGGGGAATTGCCCAACTCTCATAAAGCGCGACCAGCAACAGGAACACCACGAGGATCGCGAGCGCGAACAGTTGCGTCGCCTGACCGCTGGAGACCTTTTCCTGATACGACAGGCCGCTCCACTCGTAGCTGAACCCCGCCGGCAATTGTGCAGCGATTCGCTCGATTTCCGCCATGGCTTCACCGGTGCTGTATCCCGGCCCGGCGTCACCGACGATCCGGATCGACGGATAACCGTTGTAGCGCACCAGTTGCACCGGGCCTTCTTCCCAATGGGTGGTGACGAAGGCGCTGAGCGGCACCAGATTGCCCGCGCTGTTGTGCACGTACAGTTTGAGCACGCTTTCCGGGGTCATCCGGTCGCCTTGCTCGGCCTGCACCACCACACGCTGCTGACGGCCAGCGTTGGTGAAGTCGTTGATCACCTCCGATCCGAACGCGGCTGACAATGCACTGCTGATCGACTCGAAACTCACGCCCAAGGTACGGGCCTTGTCACGGTCGATCTCCACCCGCAATTGCGGCGACTCGGCCAGGCCTTCCATCATTGCGTAGAGGATTTTCGGGTTGCCGTTGGCCTGCCCGAGCAACTGGTCGCGGGCTGCGATCAATGCTTCGCGGCCCAGGCCGGCGCGATCCTGCAGGCGGAGTGCAAAACCACCGGAGTTGCCCAGGCCATCAATCGGAGGCGGAGGCACCGCCATCACTGCGCCGTCGTTAGTCACGGCAAATTGCTCGTTCAGCGCCATGACTTCCGCCATGGCCGATTGATCTTCACCACGCAGCGACCAGTCCTTGAACACCGGGAATGCCAGCGCTGCGTTATCGCCCATCCCGGAAAAACTGAAGCCCGACACCAGGAACGTCGAGGCAACCGCTTCACGGGAAGCGAGGAACCGCTCCAGTTGTTCACCGGTGGCTTCGGTACGGGTACGGGTCGCGCCCGGCGGCAACTGGACGTCGACGATCATGTAGCCCTGGTCCTCCACGGGCACAAACGACTCCGGCAAGCGCAGATAGAAGTAACCGAGCATCGCGATGATGCCCACGTACACCAGCATCATCCGGCCGGCACGCGACACCAGCCCGTTGTTCAGGATCGAGTAACGCTCGGTGAGCCGGGCGAAGCCACGGTTGAAAGCGCCGAAGAAACCGCGTTTCTCATGGTGTCCCTGAGGAATCGGCTTGAGCAGCGTGGCACACAGTGCCGGGGTGAACGTCAGCGCCAGGAAGCCCGAGAACAGAATCGACACCGCCAGCGACACCGAGAACTGCTGGTAGATCACACCCACCGAGCCGGACATGAACGCCAGTGGCATGAACACCGCCGACAGCACCAGGGTGATGCCGATGATCGCTCCCGATACTTGCCCCATCGCTTTGACCGTGGCGTCGACCGGTGACAGCCCCTCCTCGGCCATGATTCGTTCAACGTTCTCCACCACTACGATAGCGTCGTCCACGAGAATGCCGATCGCGAGCACCATGCCGAACATGGTCATCATGTTCACCGAGAAGCCCAGCAGGTACATCATCAGCAGCGTGCCCAGCAGACACACCGGCACCACAATCGACGGGATCAACGTGTAGCGGATGTTCTGCAGGAACAGGAACATCACCAGGAATACCAGCACCATCGCCTCGATCAAGGTATGGATCACCTTCTCGATAGCGACATCGACGAAACGCGAAGTGTCATAGGGCACGGAATATTCCACATCGTCCGGGAAGTACGCCGACAGTTCGGCCAGGCGTTCCTTGACTGCCGTCGCTGTCTGGATCGCGTTGGCGCCGGGAGATAACTGGATCGCTGCGGCCACCGCCGGTCTGCCGTTCAGACGCGAGTTGAAGTTGTAACTCTCCTGGCCGACTTCCACGCGGGCGACATCCGCCAGTTTGACCGTCGAGCCGTCCTCGTTGGCGCGCAGAACGATGCGTGCGAATTCCTCCGGATTATCCAGAGTACCTTTCACCGCCAGCGTGGCAGTCAGTTCCTGCTGGCTGCTGGTCGGTGTACTGCCGAAACTGCCGGCCGGCACTTGCACGTTCTGCCCGCGGATGGCTGTGCTCACGTCGTCGATGGACAGCCCGTAACCCACAAGTTTCTGCGGGTCGATCCAGACGCGCATGGCTGCTTCAGAGGAGAAGAATTGCAGCTTGCCGACGCCCGGCACCCGGCGCAGTTCGTTGTTGATGTTGCGCGCGGCATAGTCACCCAGAGCTGTCGTATCGCTGTGCTGGGTGCCTTCCTTGTAGTTGAGCGTATAGATCAACAGGAAACCGGCACTGGTCTGCTCCACCTCCAGCCCTTGGGTGAGCACGGCTGGTGGCATGCGTGCTTCAGCCTTTTTCAGGCGGTTTTGCACGTCAACCTGGGCGAGCTGCGGATCAGTGCCGGGCTGGAACGTAACCACAATCTCGGCAATGCCGTTGGAGTTGTTGGTCGACTCGAAATAGAGAAGGTCCTTGGCACCATTGAGCGACTCCTCAATCACGCTGGTGACCGAGTCCACCAGCACTTTCGCCGAGGCACCGGGATAGGTCGCCGTCACCTTGATCTGCGGTGGCGCAACGTTGGGATACTGCGCCACCGGCAGCATCGGGATGACCAGCAGGCCGGCCAGGGAGATGAACAACGCCACCACCCAGGCAAAGTTCGGGCGTTTGATGAAAAACTGAGACATCGGAAAATCCTCGCGGCGACTGCGCCCTTACTGTTTCGACTCAGGCGACTGAGCCTGGGCGTGGGACTGACCAGGTGCGACCTTGACCCCAGGTTGCAGACCGGTAAGTCCGCCGACGATCACCTGATCGCCCGCCTTCAATCCTTCACTGATCTGCCAGCGCGAACCCTGCATGGCACCGGTGACCACATTGCGTGATTCGACCCGGTCGTCTGCGCCGACCACCATCACCTGGGCGGCGCCATCGCTGCCGCGTTGCACCGAGCGTTGCGGTACGAGAATGGCCTGGTTGTCAGTGCCTTGTGGTGTGCGTACCCGCACAAACATGCCCGGCAACAGGACGCTGTCGGTATTGGCAAACTTGCCGCGCAACGACACCTGGCCAGTGCCACGATCTACCGCGACATCGGTAAACATCAGCGCGCCCTGGCGCTCGTAAGCGGTGCCGTCGACTCGAATCGACAGCTCCTTGTTGTCGTCGGCGGAGAGTTTTCCGCCCTTGAGCAATTCGCGCAGACGCAGTGCATCAGCGGCCGACTGGGTGAAATCGACATAGACCGGATCAAGTTGCTGAATTCGCGCCATCAACGTCGCTTCACCCTGGCCTACCAGCGCGCCTTCGGTTACCAACGCACGGCCGACGCGGCCGGAAATCGGCGCAGTCACCGAGGCATAATCGAGGTTCAGCCGGGCGCTTTGCAGATCGGCCTGGGCCGAACGGGTTGCCGCCTGAGCGCTGCGCAGGTCTGCCGTGGCACTGTCGAAATCCTGTTGGCTGACCGCCTCGATTTTCACCAGCGGCTCATAGCGTTTGACCCTCGCCTGAGCCTCAAGCACGACAGACTGGGTGCGGGCCAACTCACCTTCGGCGCGCGATAAAGCAGCTTTGAGCGGTGCTGGGTCGATCTGAAACAGCAGGTCGCCGGCTTTAACGTCAGCACCTTCTTCAAAGCGCTTTTGCATCACGATGCCGGGTACCCGTGCGCGCACCTCTGCGACCCGCATCGGTTCGACCCTGCCCGGCAGCTCCGTAGTCAGCGCCAAAGGCTCAGTCTTCACCGCCAAAACTTCTACCGGGCGCGCCACTTCGGCCATGCTCGCTTGTTCATTCGCCGGCCCACATCCGGCCAGCACAATGGCTGCTGCCAGCGAGCCCGCCATCCCTACTGCACGCAAATTGCCCATAACTCACCCGAGGCTTGATTGAATTTGGTGCGGATGCTACTTTCTAAACCCTAATGAGTCAAATATGTCTCATATGAGATGATAATTAACCTTCTATGAACGTCGCTTGAGGCTTGGTGATGAACCCGATTTCCCATGATGAACACCTGCTCAAGACGCTTACTGTGGCCGTCGTCAGCCGGCCGCGAGCGACGATGAAGGAGCTGGCACAATTGGCAGGCGTGAGCAAGGCGACCCTGCACCGCTACTGCGGAACACGGGAAAACCTGGGGCAGCGACTGGAGGAGTACGCCGAGGGCACGCTCAATTTGATTATCAAGAGCGCCGGCCTACAGCATCTGGAAACAATGGACGCACTGCGTCGACTGATCCGGGAACACCTCGCCCATCGCGAGTTGCTGGCCTTTCTGATGGCGCAATACCGCCCTGACTTCCTTGACTTCGAACGGGGTGACACACGCTGGCAGTTTTACCTGGAGGCGCTGGATGGATTCTTCCTGCGAGGCCAGCAAAAAGGGGTGTTTCGCATCGACATCACCGCGGCCATTTTTACCGAGCTATTCATCACTCTGGTCTACGGCCTGGTGGATGCCGAACAGCGCGGGCGTGCCGCCAATGCTGATTCGGCACGAACGCTTGAGCAGATGTTCCTGCATGGAGCCCTGTCTGGCGGCGAGTTCCGCAAGCACTCGTCTGTACAGGAAAGAACGCTTTAGTCCTCAGAAATGCGTGAAGGCATCGCTGATGCTGGCAACCGGTGGGTGATTGGAATGATAAACAACAGTGTGGTTAGCGGGCCGAGTCTGAAAATAAAGCGCACCCGAAATCAGCGCGACCACCAGGAAAGCGAACAGGAACMGACGCATCGAATACCTCCATCGTCCAGCCTTGAGCCGAACGCAGGTCTTTTGTTATTGGTGTCTCAAGTCTGGTCTCGGGACCAGGGTGAAAGCTTTGCAGATCGCGCCAGAGATTTTGCAAATCGTGCCAGTGCTCCCTTGGCCACAGGCTGTGCTTCATTCGGGGGATCGAGATGATGTCCACTGTCCGTGGTACTGCTCTGTTAGGGTTCAAGGAGTTCGCTGTCAGTCAGGGCATCGATCCGGATTCGGCGCTGGCTGAGGTTCATCTGCCTGTAGACCTGCTGGATGCGCAACTTTCCGGCGCCCAGTTCAATGCCTTGATCGAGTTGTGTGCGATGCGTTCGAACAATCCCTTGTTCGGCTTGCAGTTCGGCTTACGCCAGGGCACGCAAAGTCTCGGCACCCTGCTCTATGCCATGCGCTGCTCCGGCAACGTGGGCGAAGCGCTGAATCTACTGACCCGCTATTTCCATGTTCATAGCGACGGCGCGCAAGTGCGCCTTGAACGTCAGGCTGGCAACGCCCTGCTCCTGTATGAAATCACCGATGGAGCGGTGATCACGGTACGCCAGACGGTGGAGTTGGCGATGGCAATTGCCGCTTGTCTGCTCCGGGAACTGTTGGGGCAGGCCTGGAAGCCGCGAGGTCTGATGTTGCGCCATTGTGCCCCGGCAAACCGCAGTACTTATCGCGCGCTGCTGGGTGTACCGCCGCGCTTTGACTGCCCCGTCAACGCCTGGGTATTTGATGAGTCACTGCTGGCGATACCTCTGGGAGCGATTGACGTCAGGTGTCAGCAATTAGCCCAGCAACACATCAATGAGCTGGCCCGCGTGACGCTGCAAGAATTGCCGTCTTACGTGCAAAAACTGCTGCGCAACGAGCTTGCCAATGGCCCGGTCACGCTTCGCCAGATGGCCGAGCACATGATGATCAGCCCGCGCACCTTGCAACGCTATCTTCGGGCACAAGGCACAAGATTTCAGGAACTGCTGGACGACACCCGCCAGGCAATGGCCGCGCGTTACCTCTGCGATTTGTCGATCAGTCTGACGCAACTGGCAAGTCTGTTGGGTTACGCCGACCTGAGCACATTTTCCCGGGCTTTCACTCGCTGGAATGGCATCAGCCCGCAAAAGTGGAAGCAGCGCATGCAGCAAACTCATCGGTAAATAACATGGCCTCCAATCCGTTCATTCGTGCACTCAGCCTGGCGAGATTCGATCAATTCGCCCGCCATCAGGGCCTGGACCCGAGCCAGATGCTGCGTAGGGCTTCTCTGCCTGTGGCTTCGCTGCAGCGCCCGGAAGATATCCTGTCCTTCCAGCACTATTGCGGCTTGCTGGAGCTGTGCCAACAGCGTTCGAATAACCCGTTGTTCGGCCTGGAATTTGGGCTCTATCAAGGGATCGACGTCTTCGGTGATATTTTTTTCCTGATTCACAACACCCGAACCATCGGCGATGCCTTGCTCGAGCTGCGCGCCAATTTCGCGTACTACAATGGCGCGGCACACATCGACCTGGAGGTGGTCGACGGCGTTGCGTTGCTTGGTTACCGGGCCGATGAGGTGGCGATTGACGGATTGCCTCAAGCAGAAGAACTGGCGTGTGGTGTCGGTATGCAACTGATGCGGACCTTGGCCGGGGATCAATGGCATCCCGAGGCGGTAATGCTCCGTCATGCGCCCCTTGCTGACGAGTTCGTCTATCGGCAGGTGCTGGGCATCACACCGACCTTCTCTGCAGCGCACACCGGACTGCTGTTCGACGCTTGCGTGCTCGCGCAGCCGCTGGATTGCGCCAGCGAAACCCTGCATCAACTCATCGCTCAACATCTGTCGGGCATGGAGCGCTTATCAGCAGACGAGACGCCGGGCTATGTCATGCAATTGCTGCGCAATCTGTTGCCTAGCGGTCGTGCGACGATCGAAAGAGTGGCCGACTGCATGGCCGTCAACCCGCGGACCTTGCAACGCCACTTGGCTCAAGCAGGTACGTCTTTTCAGCGGTTGCTGGATGACACACGCCAGCAATTGGTACGCAATTACCTGCAAGTCCCGACGATCAGCCTGACGCAAATGGCACAGCTGCTGGGTTACGCCGATGTCAGCACGTTCTCGCGTGCGTTTCATCGCTGGTTTGGTGTGACTGCACTGGAGTGGTGTAAGCAATCGGGGTTAAGCAGGCAGCCTTTGTTGCTTCAGAATCGAATGAAAGGTCGACTGTGAACGTATTCGTAAAATCCTGCGATTGAGCAGCCTGTGGTGAAAGACAGCTTTTACAACAAGCGGATTTGCAGCGAGCACCTGCTTTCAGTCGGTAGCTGCCTTTCGCGACAGGCAGCTATCGCCAAAAGGAGTCAGTCGTAAGTGTCCAAATCGGTGAGTAAACTTGGTCGTCTCGTTCACGGTTTATCTGTCGAGCTTCCGCCATCGTTGAAGAAATCGTCCGCTGCAACCATGCCGAAATTATCAGTTAATTTGTCCTTTTCATTTTCACTAAACATCGTTTGGGCGCGCCTTTCCTGCTTAAGGCTGGCAACTGTCTGGAAAAAGCAGCGTTCACACAGGTGTATCTCATAGCGCTCACCATCGTGGGCCGAGCCGTATCCCCAGTGGGCCTGCAACATGGCGTATTGGAGGCCATAATCCTCGACGCGAGTGCTTTCGAGGCAGACATCGCACAGGATGTCGCTCACGATCTCAACTTCTTTCTTTTCTTTGATCTTCATCATCACCTCCCGTAGCCCAAAACAAACCCACCTAGAAAAGCATAGTAGACACTGAACAATGACAAAACACTGCCCACGGGAAGCCGCATACACCGCATTCATTCTTTCCGACTTAGTCCCCTGCAATCTCGGATCGCTGCCTTATGATTTAGCCAGCCGCTATCGGCCATTTGCAGTCGTTAGCGAACGGCTGCAATGGGTCTAGGCTGTGTGAAAACACATGCGCCGTTTTGAAGTCTGCGTTGCTACGTAAAATCTGCCAGCGTTTGGTTTATCAGCAGCCCGAAAATTTGCGTAGGATCGCGATTTTCGCTCGAGTCCTAGCTGCCAATCCTGCTTAAAAACGTTTTCACACAGCCTGGGTCGTAAGCAGCCTCGCGCCGGAGGTTGCCAGGCGCTGCGAAGATGCTCACGTAACGGCCGACTCAGCCCCTTCGGCTTCGGATACGCGTAAACAACGTGTTCACGGCCTCAATATCCCCAAGCAACTCATCAGGATGTGTTACGGGACGCTGCTGGCCGGCCGCATGTGAATGCGCGCTCACATTGCGGCAGCATCGGTCGTGCAGGCGTTGCACTTCACGAAATTCCTGCTCCTGCACAGCCATCACTCCGTTAAGCCGGCCTACTGAAATTCCGTCGCGGAACCGGACAACGGTTTCGTTGAGTATCGTGTCCTCGATACCGATTTCGATCGTCACGCGAAGATCACTGTATGCATTACGGATCGCATACCGCTCAGTGTCTCCGGGAGGGGTGTTGAAGGTTGCTGCAATTTGCTGCTGGTCACGACGGTGTTGCGCGATGCGCTCGCGGTGCCGGCGCATGTCATACGGCAAACCGGAATCGACGTAGCCAGGGCCTTCCGCCCGGTAGCTGATCGACCTCACTTCAGGTGCCAGACCCGCATCTTGGCAGAGCGTTAACAGTTCACCGAAGAATACAGCGTCGTGTGTGAATACAATGACTTGCCGGTTGGCGGACTCTTCGACAATTCGTTGCGCGACGGCGGTTCGATGGCTGTGGTCGAGGCTTGAGACCGGGTCGTCGAAAACGATTCCGGAAGTCGATCCCGACTGGTGAAGCTCAGCAAAGAAGTAGGCAAGCGCACACATACGCTGCTCTGCCTCGCTCAACACTTGGTACGGGGCAAGCTGGCAGTCCAACAGCTGAATTCCCAGGCGAACTGCCCCGGCCTCACCGGCTGAGCTGACTCCAGCTTCAACGTGCCTAAGCTCCAGCCTAGTGAGCTCCTCGTTCATGCGTCCAGCCAGAGCCTCACTGATGTAAGTCCGAGTCAGTTGGCCAGCCAGCACGCTAATCGGCCGTGTGGCTGCAATGTCATTTAGGCAATTCTGGAGCCGAGCCCTGTGGGCCAGGTTATCAATCACCCGTGCTATGCCTTCGATATGCTCGGAAAGTAGCTGCCGCGCTTCCAGCTCTTTCAACCGTAGCTTTTTGGCCGCTAAGGCCTCTGCGTCCATGTTTGCGCGCAGGCGGCCCGCCTCTACGCGAAGTACTTCCGCAACCTGAGTGATCGACGCCACCGGATTCGCTCCACGATACCCAGGACAGTCCTGCCATACCCCAGTAGCCACCGCTCTTTTGAGCCACTGAAGTCGGGCGACCAAGTCATCCTGAAAGGTCTGGATATCGTCCGGAAGCGCTGGCACACGCGCCGTCAGGCTCTCCAGCATGTTAGGGGCAACTGTGAAGTCGACACTTGCTGGACCGACTTCTCGAACGATCTGCTGCCAAGCGTTGCGTGCAGCCTGAGCAGTCTCCGCCGCCCGGTCTCGAATGTAGTGATCGAATCGCTGCAAGCGGTCCTGCGCTTCAGGACTGAGCTCTTGCTGGCAAAGTACACAGACTGCATCGTCATAGGTGACCGGGAAGGCCTGTCCTGGATAAGCAGTGCTGGACGAGTACTCACGAGCAGCGTTGAATAGCAACGCCCAAGGACCTTGCCCCGTTCCAGGAAGTAGCTGTGTAGCATCTCCTGCCTGCAACATGGCGGACGCCGCACGTTCAGCTGTCTCAGCCTCAACGACGGCTCGATGTGCCTGGTGCTTGGCATCGATAGCCTCTTCAGACACTACGCCGGCCACCACAGCGATGAGGCTGGCCAATTCATCGACCCGCGTTGCAGCATGGTCAAGTAGCGAGGCCCGGGCAGTTGGGTCCGCTTCGCTGATTTCCTGCGGAAGTCGTACACGCTCTGCCTGCTCATCATCGGCGAGCGTAGCCAATTCACGCGCTCGCGTCAGATCAGTGGTTGGGCCAATCGGATGCACCGCCCGTCCGGCAACGGTGTCGGACGGAATGACACTGAACGGTGTCGTGTCTGTTGCAAGGCCCGTGATCTCAGCCTGTAGCGCGGGGCGCAGAGCCTGATTGAGTCCATTCGCCAACTGCTGGAGATAAGTCAGAGCAGATGGCTGAAAGTTGGCAGCTTCTCGTGACTGGAGGTAATGCCGAGCGCAGTCGCCATCGAAAACGGAAATGCCCCGGAGTTCTGGCTGCGGTACGTTATCGCGATGACTGCTCCAGGTCGTCTGTTCGGCGGCGCCGTCCAGCGCGAAGTCAATAGCAGCGCTTGGTATGAGTTGCTGGTAATCCGCAGCGTAAGCATTGGCGTAGACAGCACCTGGGCTCCGGGCACGGCACGCCTGCTTCAGCACCCGTGCGTAACCGGACTTCCCCGTGCCGTTTCCGCCGTACACGATGGTGAGACCATGCGGCTGGAAGTTCAGAGCCTGACTGTTCGGGATCTTCCCCACGTTAGTAAGTGAATGCAGGGACTGCAATACGACGGTGTGGTCCCGATTCGCCTCGGCGGGGAAATGGTCTGCGGCGAATAGGACAGGCTGAAGAACCGGCAGAAATGCGCTTCGCACCCCATGGTGTTGCTTAGCGAGATCGAGAATTTCGACAAGATCCTGATCAATCCAGTCACCCTGGACACACAAACGGCGCAAGGCGTCGCTGCGCCACGGCGGCAGCCTTTCCGACCAAGCCAGTACTTCCTCGTATATAGCCATGCCTTACCTCTCTAAGTCCGTGAGGTTGTAAGGATAGTGCACCAGTCGCTACCTGGTGGCCGGCGAGCTCTGAGTCTGGATGACGACGCCCGCGCAACTCCGTCGCGTTGTGACAACCTGACTGTATGGGATGGTGGTCCTGCTTCCGCACACAAAGAATCAGCTGCTCTCGATGAGTAGGTGGAGCAAGTGCGAGATACCAAGATTCCATCTGGCGAGCACGTCGGTCGCTCTCTCAACCGGCAGTTTCCGACCCGAAACCGAACTCCGCGAAGGACAGCTATTGGCTGTGGATTCAACCGGTCGATGCAACACAACTAAATGCATCGACTTGCTTTTTATCAGCCCGAGGATGCCGACTTAACCCTCAGGAATCGGACATTGTCGCTGCGGGCTTCCGGGATCTTGGCTTGCGCTTGGTCGCGGCAGCCTGGCGTAGCTGAGTCAGCTGCTGCTCCAGTGTTTCAGCGCGGGCCTGCTGCGCTGCGGCACGTTGCTGGGTTTGGCTGAGCTCGGTCTGTATCGACTCCAATCGCCGTTGCAACTGCTCGACGTGCCGCCCGGTTTCTTTGAGCCGGGCCGACATCGCCTTACCCTCCTCCCGGGCGTGATCGACCTCGCGGTGCGCACGATCCTCGACCCCGCGTACGTAGCTCTCCTGCGCCACGCGCTCCTGCTCGGCCTTGAGCCGCGCCTCCTGCAGATCCTGTTGCAACGCCTGGTTCAGTTGTTGGGCCTCGCTACGCTCGTGCAACACAGCTTCACGCTGCTGCTGCAGGTCCTCGATCTGCGCCTGGCGCTGCGCCAACAGCAGTTCCAGATCGGCCAGGCGCAACTCCGCCGCCTGGCGCCCGGCCACGGCGTCCGCCGCCTGCTGGCGAAACTGCGCCGCGTCTAGGCGCGCCTGGTCTTCGACCGCCGCCACCCGTTCGCGTTCGACGGCCAGCACTTGGCGTTGTTCGCTCAGCGTCTGTTCGGCGACACCTTGGGCTAGATGAATCGCCTGTTGCCACACCGCCACAAAAGCCTGTGACACCTCTGCGGGCAATGCTGGCAGACGGGTCTCACCGCTCAAGCGCTCGGCCAGACGCGTCCACCATTGATCGAGTAGACCACCGACCCGCGCCGGGCTGCCGCGTCCCAGTTCCAAACGCACGCGCTCTACGGTCGGGCGTTCGCCGCGGGCCAGCACCGCATCCGCGGCGGCAAACACCTCGTGTTCCGGCACCCCTACTGCCATGGCTCATCTCCCGCTATATTAGGTCTGATAATAGAATGTTATCCGATCTTATTTTCTAGAATATGGATTTATTGTACGTTGAACGTATTAAATATTACAGACCAGTTGCCCCTGATCGACGAAACCCCGCTGGACCCGCATTTTCTGGCACTCAACGCCCAGGAAGCGGCGGCGGCCTTTATCGCCGCCGGTACCGCGGCCAACACGGTACGCAGCTACCGCAGCGCCCTCGCCTACTGGTCGGCCTGGCTGCAGTTGCGTTACGGCCAGGCACTGGGCGATGCGCCACTGCCCGCTACCGTGGCCGTGCAGTTTGTGCTCGATCATCTGGCGCGGCCGCTGGAACACGGCGGCTGGGCCCACCTGCTGCCGCCATCGATTGACGCGGCACTGGTCACCGCCCGGGTCAAGGCCAAGGTGGGACCGCTGGCGTTCAACACGGTCAGTCACCGTCTTTCAGTGCTCGGTAAATGGCACCGACTCAACGGTTGGGACAGCCCGAGCGAGGCGCCGGCGCTGAAGTCCCTGCTGCGCGAGGCACGCAAAGCCCAGTCGCGCCAGGGCGTGAACGTACGCAAGAAAACCGCGATCGTGCTTGAGCCGTTGCAGGCCCTGCTCGCCACCTGCGACGACGACGGCGTGCGCGGGGTGCGGGATCGCGCCCTGCTCCTGCTGGCCTGGAGCGGTGGCGGCCGACGGCGCTCGGAAGTCGTGGGGCTGCAAGTCGGTGATGTGCGCCAACTCGATGCCGACACCTGGCTGTACACCTTGGGTACGACCAAAACCGACACTGGCGGTGTGCGGCGTGAAAAGCCACTGCGTGGGCCCGCAGCACAAGCGCTTTCCGCCTGGCTGGCCGTGGCTCCAGCCGAAACCGGCCCGTTATTTCGCCGGATGTATAAAGGCAATAAAGTTGGGATCACACCCTTATCGGCAGATCAAGTCGCGCGCGTTGTGCAGCGTCGGGCGAAACTGGCCGGCCTGGAGGGGGATTGGGCGGCGCACAGCTTGCGTTCGGGCTTCGTCACTGAAGCTGGCCGCCAAGGCGTGCCTCTCGGCGAGGTAATGGCCATGACCGAACATCGCAGCGTGAGTACGGTTATGGGATATTTCCAAGCTGGATCCCTATTGTCCAGTCGTGCGACACATTTGCTGGAAGATGAATGAATACCGCCGACCTCAGACTCCAGATCATCCACCAGCTTTGCTCGCACCGCCTCAGACTCCGCTGCATGCGGTAGTCGACTTGAATATGGCGACCGGCTTTGCTCAGGATGCACCTGCCGTCCAGACGGCTATCATGGCTGCCACGCAGGGACCGATTCGTGCCTCTGAGTTTTACGACAAAACCAGTGCTGCAGCTTGGAGGTCCAAACCATCTTGGTATTTGGTTGCTCGTGAAGACTGCTTGATCCAACCCGACCGTCAGCGTGCATTCCCGAAAAAATTCCAGCGCAGGCACCGAAAATCGAGACCAGTCCTGTGCCACAACAGTCGCGTCCAGCGCATGTGGCCAATGTCATTACACAAGTCTCAGGCAGCGGCCCCAACCGTGGTTGATTCGGCGGTGCAACCGCTGAACCCTAAAAGCACTAAAAACAGGGCTTAACGAAGCTACCCGCGCCCTGTAGCGAACACTTGGAGCCATGGCCATTGCGTATTGTTTGCAATGAAGGAGTGCTTAGTTGCGTTTGCTATCCCACGCTGGGATGGCCCGAAGGCCTAATGGGCAAGCCCAATTTCCTTTAGTCCTGATTCCAAGAGCCGTGGCCGTAGTCTAGCGAGCGCATTCGTGGGTACAGCCAACCAGAAGAGATTGCGCGCTCGGGTTAGCGCGACGTAGCCGATCCGGCCGACCTCGCTATCCACTCCTGCCAGCATGGACTCCACATTCGCCGTTTTCGCTACGTAAAGCACCGCGTCTATGCTCTCACCTTTGACCTGATGCACTGTCTGAATTCGCAACCTTGGTCCAACTGCTGCGCGCAGCTCAATCGCCTCAACTAATGGTCCGGCAGGAAGCAACGCGCGTGACAGCCGTCGATTCGAGCCCTCAGAAGGATTAAGAGCAAAGTCGGTCTGCAACGAATGCAATAACTGGCGAAGGCGGGACTGCAAGGCTGGAAGCCATTCGACCACTCCTGGGAGATGCGACGAAGGCAACCCGACCTCAGGGTCTCTGGTGAACCTCCAGATCCGCCGGCGTAGTTCAAGCGAGTCGGGATCGGGCAATGTACTCGAGAACTCTGCCAGTAAGCCCACAGGCGGCTCGTCGCTGCGCTGGAAACCGATCACATCTCTGGCAGATTTCTAAATGCCTAGGGCGTTCGCAAGCGCGGAAAGGTTGTCAGCTAGAGTCTTCTGTTGGGCGCGAGGCTGCTAGCATTTAGCTCAGAAAGGTGACTCTTAAGATCCTTACGGGCGAAAACCCAAACGCGAGATGACTATTACGCACCTCAAATTAAAAGAGCGTACATTTGTTAACAGCTACCTCGAAACGCGAACAGGGCTTCATCTGCTTAGAGGTGATTCCAGTCATGCGTGGGGCACGCCTGTTATCGGAGAAACCTAAAAAGAGAGGAGATACTGTAATCTGAAACATGCGCGTTACACTGTTCCATCAGCAACAGCTAAAATGCATTACATTAGCCATCACCCAGAACTGGATCAGATGCACATTTAGTTATCACGACGCGAGGGATCAACGCAGCCAAGATATCGGTTCCCCCTCGCGCTGAAATGCGCATATGATAAGCTGCTTTTATAACTTTGTAGTGGATTAGGTCATGAAGCCCATTATTAGCGAAGCCTTGGTTAAACGGGCATTAATAAGCTTGGAAAGGAAAGGTGTAAAAGCGACGCTGGAAGCGATTCGTGCAGAAATGGGTAATCACGGTTCAAAAACCACGATAGTTAAACACCTACGAGCTTTAAAATCTAAAGAGCTGAATCAATCCGCGGAACGATCTAAATCTCACGAGGAGATAAACAATGACCAATTCCAATCTCAGGATTCATCGAGCCTATGGAGTCAGCACAACGATTTCGCTCGCCTGCTAGAAACATTGCACAAATATGGCGCTACCAAGGAATACCCAGAATTAATAGAAGAGCTTTGTAAAATAATTGCAGACCTGAAGCAAGAAAATATTAAGGTAAAAAATGAACTTAGTTCATTGAAATATTTTCAACGACAGGTCATAGATGCATTGAATGTCACGGCGAAAACTTAAGCATAGCGATCTAAAACGCAGATTGTTAGCTTCGGAATTTTTTGTAGGAGCCTGTATCGTAGGTCGCGCACTCGTTTATAAATTTTCTTTTCACGAGATGTTTTGTCGCCGGAACGGAATGCGGCGCGATTATTTATATATTTCATAAATAATTCTCGCTCGGACCAATTGAGGCGACAGATGGCGCTGCACCACGCTGCCCATGCTGTGGGAGCCTGGCCGGATTGGTACGTCGCATAATCCTGAGAGACAATGCTCCACGATTGAAGTTTTTCCGCACTGATAGATGAACATAATCGTGCAGGGGAAAATGCTTGATTGCTTTCACATCGTACCATCACTACTTCCAATAAATAATCAGCAAAGGGTTTCCATAACGGCTCTAAAATTAGCTGAGCATAGCTCTCAGCTAGCCAGTCGGTGATGTATGCAGTCCAAACTTCGTATGGTTTTGGAGAAATTATCATGGCCACTAGGAACGTGATGCGATCCAGTACAGGCATTAAACTCAAGTCATCCCAAAGAACTCTCAAATATAATTTATTTGCTGGATACACCTCCGTCTGGAGCACTTGGTGAATATCAAGGTGAGCACTTGATTCGTCCATAATTTTCCAGAATGGATGGTTCAATAAATCGCGCAATTTCGGCTCTAAATCGACAATTATCGCCAGTTTGTCATTCTGAGGCATTTGGCCTTTTAAAAACATGTTCCATGAGCGCTTCTCCTGCGCACCATGGGCAAGTCCTAATCTCCGTTCATACCAACGTGCCAATTGATAACCATTAGGTTGGATGCCCGCAAGTTCTGTAAGTCTTTGAGCTAAGACCGCTGCTTTCAGCGCCTGCAACGGTGTTTTGTTCTTACGCCCCATTTGAATGCCACCTCCTCATAAAATGCGTCAGTATCATTCTGTAATCCACCGTACCAAATCAAGGTTTTCTTCACGTCGCCAACGCACAAACTTTTTCGTGCTTCAAACCCCCGTATTTATTGAGTTCGGACATGCGAGTTATTTATTT